>DATLAD010000022.1:0-10338 GCA_035527575.1 Dehalococcoidales bacterium | reverse complement strand
TACTGTGTCGAACCAGTGCGGACTTGACATAATAAACGGCAGGAATATAGCGGTACGTGGTAACGGCATCGACTGCGCTGAAACGGCGATTCGCGCCCGGGGCTATATGGAAGCATCGCTGTACAGGTATTTCTCGCCTCTACTTGAAGAGAACGCCGGAGGTTCCAGGGTTGTTGTCTTTGATAATCGTATTTACGAGGCGTCCGGCGACTACGAGGCGGATGCGGTCTCGGAGATAGAAACGGGGATGAAGTAAAGTGTGGGCCGATATAGCTCTGGTGCTTGGTGCCTACATTTTAGGTTCCATACCGCACCTGCGTTTCCTGGCGAAGCTCCGCCATGTGGAACTGGACGGGGATTTCCACGAGAACCTCTGGTATCGAGGGAGTAAAACGGTTGCAGTTGTCGGTGTGCTGGGGGAATTCGTCAAGGGAGTCCTGCCCGTGCTGGTGGGTAAAGGCCTCGATTTCGGTCTGGCTGTTGTGGCCGTTGCCGGATTGGCTGCCGTCTGCGGCCAGATGTGGCCGGTGTTTTCGAAGTTCGACGGAGAAAAAGGCAATAGTATCGGCATGGCTATGGTCATAGCGTTGACTCCCGTACCCGGCCTCGCGGCTGTTATCATCATTATTATCGCATTAATCGTCAGGGCCGTGTTCAGATTGATGGCTAAACCCGGACATTCGGGCGATAGGTCCCTCATCGGCGGCTCTTATAGCCGGAGCCTGCCCCTGGGGATGGTTCTCTGTTTTCTGTCATTACCCATTATCGCCTGGTACTTAGGGGAACCGGTGGAAATAGTCTGGAGCTGCGCCGTGCTGTTTATGCTGATTATGATAAGAAGACTTACCGTCGGATTGAGGGACGATTTGAAGGTGAGCAGAGATATCGGGAGTATTCTTTTGAAGCGCCTGCTGTATGACCGTGCTATAGCCAGATGGCGACAATAAATACAACGATATATTCGCAGTGAATCAAATTCACCGCGCGTAAGGAGTGATTATTTTATCCCCCGGTATCGGTTGAGGTTAGAGTTAGAGTACTTCTTTACCGTGATACTTGAAGGAGACTTTCACCTTGGCCCGGTAGCTTATGACCTTGCCGCTATCGATTTGCATATCCAGCTCTTCGATTTCGGCAATCCGGAGGTCCTTCAGAGTCTTGGCTGCCGTTTCGACGGCGTTGGCTGCCGCCTTCTCCCAGGACTCGGTACTGCTACCGACCAGCGTGATTATTTTATAGACGCTGTTTGGCATGGCTCCCTCCCCCTAAGAATGATGAATAATTATATAACGCTTATCCGTTAAAATCAATTTCAGCATTAGATACTCTATTTTGCATATGCGCAGACCTCGGCTTGATGCCGGCAATACCCCTGATACATTGCGCAACCAATCTTTAGATTTGAATATAAATGCAAATTTGCGTATAGTTATAAAGGGTATCTTACTCAGTCCTGTTCAGGAGGTGATATATGCTGGATGAACTAGGTCAGAAAATAATCAGGGAACTGCAGGAAGACGCCAGGCAGAGTTTCCGGGAAATCGGCCGAAAACTGGAGGTGTCGGAAGGGACCGTGCGCAACAGGGTCAGGGGCCTGGTGAAAAGCAATACGATGAAAATAAGCGCTATACCTAATCCCGAGCAACTCGGGCTCAATTTCATGTGTATCATGTGCATTGAGGTTAAAGTGGGCTCCGCGGAGCGGGTAGAGCAGCTGCTCATAAAAAGCCCTAACGTTTATTACCTCTGCGGGTGCACCGGCACTTATGATATAATCGGGATTTTCGTGTTTCACACGCCCAAAGAATTCGATGAGTTCGTCAAGAATGTCATCGCCAACGTGCCGGAAATAGTCAGGACGAGCACCTTTGTCGTTATGCATATTTCCCGAAGCCCCTGGGAGCATAGCCTGGACGTGGCCGCGCTCTGTAAACCGTAGATAGTTCAAGATGCTGCGCCTGCGGAGATGATGACTAACTCCTGAAATGAGGTAACATTTCGTTGTACAGGAAAAAATCTGGTCCTCGTATATTCTTCGGATGGTGGTCCGTGCTGTTCATCGGTATCATATCCGGCCTGGGCCACGGCTTCAATACCTACGGGATTTCCGTCTTCTTCAAACCCATTGCCGCCGAGCTGGAGATGAACCGGGCTTTCACTTCTCTGGCCGCCGGAATCGGACGGCTTGAAGGCGGTATTACTTCGCCGCTGGTAGGCTGGCTCTCGGATAAGTTCGGCCCCAGGTGGATTGTAATTATCGGCGTCTGCATAGCTGCGTCCGGCATGATATACATGAACTATATCACCGAGGTGTGGCATTACTATGTAGCCTGGGGCGCGATGATAGGGCTCGGACTCAATATCGGCCTGACGGTCGCCTGCGACAAGCTGATTAACGACTGGTTTATCCGGCGCAGGGGACTGGCGCAGGGCATTAAATTTGCCATCATCAGCATCTTCGGCATCGTTGTTCTTCAGGTGATAACTCCGCTCATAGATTTACAGGGGTGGCGTTTTACCTGTCTCCTCTGGGGTATCATCATGTTTGCATGTGTCCCTTTTGCGTACATGTTGATAAAACCGCATCGACCGGGGTACTACAACATGCTCCCTGACGGGGCTGAGGTTAACCTTGATAGTAAAGAAGACAAACGCGGAATGACTGAAAGAACCGCCGGATATGCCTTAGAATCACAGGAGACGGAATATACCTTCAGGCAGGCCTGTAAAACCAGCACGTACTGGCTGTTGATTATTGCTTTCAGCGCACATAACTTTATCGCCGGCGGTTTCAACGTACATATTTTCCCCTTTCTCACCGATATAGGAATTGAAGAGGCCGTCGCCAGCGGCATGATGGGTATGATGGTATTCTTTACCATCCCCTCCAGGTTTTTCGGGGGGCTTATCGCTGACCGCGTTCCCAAGAGCCGGATACAATTTCTGTTACTTGCATCGTTCCTGTTACAGGTCATCGGCATAGGCACTTTTCTATATTTTCAGAATTTACCGGCGGTTTACGTCCTGCTGGCATGTCATGGCCTCAGCTCGGGGGCGGTGACACTCTTAGTTATCCTTATAATCGGCCGCTACTTCGGCAGGAAGTCGTTCGGCTCCATACTCGGCACTATGATAGCTTTCCTGTCTCCCGTCGGGCTTCTCTCCCCGGTGTATTACGGCTGGATATTCGATACCACCGGAAGGTATAATATAGCCTTTATCACCGCTCTTGTGTTCGCCGCAGTGGCGGCGCTGTTAATGTTCTTTGTTCACGCTCCCAAACCGCCTGTCGATGCCACCGAAAGCCCGACATGGCATATATAACGCAACAGGTCTGTCCCCGGTCTCTCGTTTACGTTCGTTTTATTGACAGCAGGAGAGAATTAACGTTAAACTTCTAACGGGAATTGTATGTTCACGGGTATTAACGGATTACCGCGAAAAAAAGACTTTGAAAGCAGAAGACAGGCCGTTTTAAAACGCCGCAGGATAATCTGGCTATCTACGCTTGGTTTTATCTTACTGGTGATTATATTTCTCTGTTTGTATCAGTTCACCGATGTCATTTTCGGGCTGTCTGAAGAAGTAGAATCGGCACCGCAGAGCGGGGATTGGACTATGTTCCGCCGCGACCTGGAGCATACCGGCAGCATCAATCCGGATGGTAACTTACCTCAGGGCACACTGCAATGGACCTTCTCTACTGGCGGCGCTATTCATTCTTCACCCGCGGTAGTGGACGGAGTCGTCTACTTCGGTTCCAGGGATAGCTATATTTATGCCCTCGATGCGGCTACCGGCGAGGAACTCTGGTCTTTTAAGACCGGCAGCTGGGTAGAATCGTCGCCCGTGGTTGTCAATGGAGTGGTGTATTGCGGGTCGAACGATGGCGACCTGTATGCGCTGAATGCCGCTACCGGCACTAAGCTGTGGTCTTTCGAGGCAGAATACGCGATAAGGTCATCCCCCGCTGTGGCTAACGGCGTGGTTTACTTTGGCTCTGACGATTACTACGTTTATGCCGTGGATATCGCGACGGGAAAAGGACTGTGGAAATTTGAGACGGACAGTCTGATAACATCGTCGCCGATTGTTATCGATGGTGTTGTCATTGTCGGCTCCGTGGACGGCTCCTGTTATGTATTAAATGCTAAAAACGGGCGGGTTCGCCTTAATTTTAAAACGCATTCCTCTGTCGTTGCCTCTCCTGTGGTGAGTAACGGAATCGCTTACCTCGCCAGTACCTCGGGTTTTGTGTATGCTATCGATTACCATGCCAAGAACTGGCCTTTTGAAAATAAACTAAAAATATACTGGGGAGTGCTCTATATGTACGGTGCGGCGCCGAGGCCCCCGGACGCTTCCGGCTTTATCTGGATGCAATGGCTGGGGTGGGGAGTAAGAGCGAGCTCCTCGCCGGCGCTGGTGGACGGTATTATTTATCTGGGTGCGGGTAATAACCTGTTAACCATGGATGCGGCTACCCGGGAGGTGTTGTGGTCGTTCGAGACCGGGGATGCGGTGGTTTCCTCACCCGCGGTTGCGGGCTCCGCTGTCTATGCCGGCAGTCAGGATGGACGCCTCTACGCCGTGGATAGAGCTACCGGCGCAAAGCTCTGGGACGGCCTTACCGGAGATAAAATTACTTCTTCCCCGGCTGTGGCTAACGGTTCGGTGTATGTCGGTTCATTTGATGGCAAGCTATACGCCTTCGAATAGCCGGGCAAATAATGGGTCAGAGATAGATATTATACGGTACCCATCATGTTGATAAAGAGTCTTTGATAACATATATTCTACAGCAAAGCGGTTATCACTGATTCTGTTTCTTTCGTTTTTATTCTCTATATCGAGGAGGTTAATACCATGAATCCCGGTTCATCTCCCGGAAAGATTACCGAGCCATCCCGGGAAATTAACGTCTATCATGAAGCTGATGTCGTTGTTGTCGGCGGCGGTCCGGGGGGACACTCGGCAGCCGTAGCCGCGGCGCGGAATGGCGCTAGAACAATCCTTATCGAAAGGTACGGGCACCTGGGAGGCATGGCCAGCGGCGGGCTGGTTATCCTTGTCCCGCATATGAGCGACGGCGGCAGGGAGATTCAGATAGCCGGCCTTTGCCTGGAATGGATGGAAAGGCTGCGGAAAATCCCCGGCGGCTTCGTTGGCCCGAAGCGCGAGGAGATAGGCTCTACCGACCCCGAAGTGCTCGAACGCTGGAAGAACCACTTTTCCACCGTGGCCGATGGCAAAATACGGCTTTCCTGGACCGCAGACCCGGAAATGCTGAAATGCATCTTGAACGACATGGTGGAAGAAGCGGGAGTCAAGCTTTCTCTCCACTCCTGGGGCACGCAGGCCATTGCCGATAAGGGCACCGCTAAAGGCGTTATCTTTGAAAGCAAGTCGGGCCGGCAGGCGGTACTCGGCAAGGTTATTATAGATGGTACCGGTGACGCCGACCTCTTGCCGTCCGCCGGGGCGGAATTCGACGGCGCTGTCGACCCCAAGCTCAGGAGTTCCATGCTGGCGCTGGTTTTCCGGGTGGGGAACTGCGATTTCAAGAAGTATAACGATTTCAGAGAAAAGGACCCCAAGAAGGCCCAGGAACTGGTGGGCGAGCTCGCTAAAGCAGCCGGTACGTTCTTATTGCCCATCGCGGGCCATCGTAACGACGTCGTCTGGGTGAACAACTGGATACCGGGTCTCAGCTCGACCAGCGTTGACGACCTCACCAGGCTGGAGGTCAGCGTGCGCAAGATGATGCGTGTAGGGCATGACTTCATGAGGAAGAATTTCCCCGGCTTTGAAAACAGCTTTATCCTGGACACGGCTTCCCAGACGGGAACGCGGGGCAGCCGCCGGCTCGTTGGTGAGTACGTGGTCACCGCGGACGACATGAATTCCAGCAAGAAGTTCGACGATACAATAGCCGTGATTCCGAAGATAGGCCCGGGGGGAGGCGGTACCTGTTCCTACATTCCTTATCGCGCTTTAGTACCCATAAAGGTAGAAGGGCTGCTGGTGGCAGGGCGCAGTTTCTCATCGGATAAAATCGCCAACGATAGCATGAACCTGATACCGCACTGCTGCGCGATGGGTGAGGCCGCCGGGACTGCCGCCGCCCTGGCGGTAAAGCAGGGTATCAGCCCACGCAAGCTGGACTACAAGCTTCTGCAAAAGACACTGGTAAAACAGGGCGCCGCCCTGCCCGGCATTAACGTGAAATAGCCGCGATATATTACCAACCCGCAAAATAAAAACGGCACTGGAAGCACGAATCTCCGGTGCCGTTTTAGTTACGGGTCTGGTTATCGGCTTTTCTTTTTACTGTCCAGGGCTTTGGTTGTCTCGATATAATCCGTGCCCAGTTGCCGGTTTAATTCCTTATCTCTTCTCTGTACCTCTTCGATAAACCCGTCTCTGCCCAGGTTAAACCAGTAAGGCTCCCACTCCATATCGTCGAGGTTTTCAATCAGTGAAGAGATGGTATCGAAGGGGAAGGTAATGATAAACAGCCCTTCGGGCATTGCCCTTCTGGCCTTCATGCTGTAGCCGAGACCGCTGACGGTATAATTCATTTCGCCGCTCAGGTACGGATGGGCGAATATCCAGGCGCAGGCCAGGCATGTCGTTCCCTTGCTGTGCCACATCTTCCCGTCGGAATAGCTGCTGGCCCTGAGGATGATTTCCGCCTGGGTAACGTTGGCGGTAATAATCAGCAGGTCGGGTTCGAAAGCCATCCGGTCAACGGGAGCGCAGGCTATATATTTAACGGAATCCTTGGGCAGATGAGGAACATAATCGTAGATTCTCCGGTTGGCGCCCGGGGTTTTAAACATGGAAAACATCGGTCCCACCTGCCCGCTGTACATAATCGGCGGGTAGTCCTGTATACCCATTACCTGCCCGCCGCACTGGACGTTGTCTGCGGTGATGTAAAACGGTCGGCTGGTCTGCGCTTCTTTGATAAGTTCGCAAAGCGCCAGGAGCTTGTCTGTCGGCTTTATTCCTTCCGGCTTTCCCAGGGAATACCTGATACCGACGGGCTTATGCTCAAAGTTGAATTTTCCGAATATGGAATAGTCTCTTTTTTCCGAACTCATGGTGACCTCCCTTCCCGTTTTCGATTATATCACTATAAAAAAATTAGACACAAGGCCGGTTGGAACCGCTGTTGATATCCTGAACGCCAGGGTTTATAATAGGTGCGCCGTAAATAATTTATACAGTCGTTTTACGATGTATGCATTAAATATACTCCCTTTTGGCCTGTCAGGGTATTGTTTTAATATGTTAATAGAAATATTATAAGGAGGAAAAGAATGGAGAAGTTGCTACCCGGTAAAGTTGCCATCATCAACGGCGGAGCCACGGGGATGGGCAGGGCTACGGCCCTCATCTTCGCCGAGGAGGGTTGCAACTGTGTGATTGCCGACATCAACGAGAAAGAAGGCATGAAAACGGCGGCGGAAGCAACCAAAAAAGGCAAGGAGTGCATCTTCGTCAAGTGCGACATCACCGACCTCACGCAAATCAAGGCCTGTGTCGACCAGACCGTCAAAAAGTTCGGCACGGTGCATATCCTGGTAGGTTGCGCCGGGGGAAGTGTCCCGAGAGACACGGCGGCAAGACCGCGTAACGCCGACGGCACGCCTAAAATGGGCATCGAGTATACCGATGAAAAATTTTTCGATATTATGACCACTCTTAACTACAAAGGGCATGTCTTTTTCTGCAAGGAAGTCGCGCCGTACATGAAAAAACAGAAGTTCGGCAAAATCGTCATGATTTCTTCAATGGGCGTGTACAATCCTCCCGGCCCCGCCATCGAATATCACGGTGCAAAAGCCGCCATTATCGGCCTGGTCATTAACCTGGCCTACGAGATGGGCCCCAGTAATGTCAACGTTAACGGCATCCTGCCCGGCCCGATAAAGACGCCGTTCTGGGACCCCGTCCTGTCCATGGTTCCTGAAGGCGAAAGGGGCGCCATGATGGACCAGATGGGCAAGTTCAGCCCCATCGGGAGGGTCGGCCTGCCGGAGGATATCGGCTATACGGTGCTGTTCCTGTGCTCGGAGATGTCGTCCTATATCACCGGACAGATGTTGAACGTGGGCGGCGGTATACCCTTGGGACGGTTTGACCCTGAAAGGGGCTTCATGCGCATGATGCGGGAAGGTCGGCCATCCCGTTAAAGATACAATAAGTTATTAAAAAGCCGGGGGAGAAACCCGGCAAAGGAGGCATTCAAAATGGCCAAAAAAGAATATGAAAATCTGGTAAAACCGATGGTTATCAAGGCCCCACCCAAAGGGCTGTATGCCGAACCGCGCATTTGGATGGAAGCCAAGGACCTGGAAGGGTTCGACGCCCATTTTTCGTACGGGTTCGTCAAGAAACCGAGCACCTTTCACCCCCTTGAAGGAGCACTGGTACATCCCTATGATGAAATCCTTGTTTTTGAGGGGACCGATAACACCAATATACTCTATCTGGGTGCGGAAGTATCGATAGAGCTCGGCGAAGAACACGAAGAGCACGTATTCAAAGAGCCCTCGGCGGTAATTATTCCGAAAGGAACGCCGCACGGCCCGGTTACGGTCAAAAAACTCGACAGGCCTATTGTCCATTACTCCATCGGTCTCGCCGCGGAATACAGGGCCGCCGCGGCTCCCGGGAAGCCGAAAACCAAGGGCTCGAAACACGGGCACTTAGTCAAGAGAATGATAACCAATTTTGACTCGATGGGGAGAGCAGGAAGCGACCGGCTGTCCGCGGACCAGTACGGAGTAATCAAAGCTGTCGAGATGGGAGTTGGGCCGGGTAACGGCGATGAGGTCGTCTGGCTTTACGGCGATGACCTGGAAGGGTTCAACGTCAATTTCACCTGGGGGTTATACTCCAAGTGCGGCAAGTGGCACCGTGGCGGCGAAGGCCACTACCATCCCGAGGCAGAAATATTGTGTTTCGTCGGCCTCGACCCGGATAAGCTGGATTTCCTGGGGGCCGAGCTTGAGCTTGGTATGGGCAAGGACTACGAAAGGCATATCTTCAACACGCCGACCGTCGCCATCTGCCCCGCGGCGTTTCCCCACCTCCCGCTCATCACCCGGTGGGTTGATAAGCCTTACGGATTTATCGTGGTTTGTCTCAGCGGCGAACACGCTTCTCCCTGGGTAGAGGCATAATCGCCTCTATTCCTTATCAGGTAACACTGTTAGCGAGGGTAAGTGACCGCTATCGGCCGGTTGCGAGCCCTCGCTGGTATTAATTAGATAATTTTTATGACGGAGGACTTGAATTAAGTACCGTAAGTTTGGCAGCCTGGACTGGGAAGCGTCGGTGCTGGGCTTCGGCGTTATGCGCTTGCCGTTGCTTAAAGGCGACCCTGCTAAAATAGATGAAGCCGAAGCCGTTAAGATGCTCCGTTACGCCGTCGACCACGGCGTCAACTATCTGGACCTCGGTTATCCTTACGACATGGCACAGCACGAACGCCTGTCCCGCCTGCTCGGCCGGGCGCTCGAGGACGGCTACCGGCGGAAAGTTAAAATTGCCGCCAATCTGCCGTCGTTTCTCATCGATTCCCCCCGGGATTTCGACCGCTATCTGGATGACCGTCTCGAGTGGCTGCAGACCGACCGTATAGACTTTTTTCTTTTCGGGGGACTGAACCGGGATACCTGGCCCAGATTGCAGGGACTGGATGTGCTGGCGCAGGCGGAAGCCGCCATGGCCGGTGGACGGATTGGTAAAATCGGTTTCTCTTTTCACGATTATTTTCAGACGCTCAGGGAGATACTGGAAGCTTACGATAACTGGACCATTTGTCAGCTCCGGTACAGCTACATGGATATCGACCATCACCCGGGTGTCGGCGGACTCGGGTACGCTGCCGGGAAGGGCCTGGCGGTGGTGGTCACCGAGCCGCTCAAGGGGGGAAGACTTACCCGGGAACCGCCGGAGTCGGTCGCCGGGGTCTGGGCGCATGCCTCGCTGGAGCGCACCCTGGCCGATTGGGGATTGCGCTGGGTCTGGAACCACCAGGAGGTTGCTACCGTTGTCGTTGACATGAGCACCATGGAGCAGGTAGGAGCTGATTTAGCCCTGGCCGGCAGTGTCGAGCCGGATAGCCTTACCGTGCCGGAGGAGGTGCTCATCAGCCGGGTCAGGGATGCCTACCGTAAATAGCGGCCTATCCCCTGCACGGCCTGTCGCGGCTGTATGCCGTGCCCTCCGGGCATCGATGTGCCGCGCATCTTCGAAATCTATAACGACGCCATGATGTACGGCGACATCGAGACGGCGAAGTCTCTTTACCGCATAGAGCGG
>DATLAD010000021.1:0-10451 GCA_035527575.1 Dehalococcoidales bacterium | reverse complement strand
GCAATCAACACCTTCGCCTCAGTCAAGGTGGTAAAGACCTCCCGGTTGAGCAGCTCGTCTCTCAATTTCCCGTTGAACGATTCAATATACCCGTTCTCCCAGGGGCTGCCCGGTTCGATGAAAAGGGCCTTGACGCCTATTCGTGCCAGCCATTTGCGTATTGCCTTGGCAGTGAACTCGGGTCCATTATCGGAGCGAATATGCTCCGGGAGACCGTGGAAGACAATCAGGTTAAACAACTGGTCGATAACATCATCAGAGGTGAGGCGTCGTTCCACCAGGGTAGCCAGGCATTCCCGGGTGTATTCATCGATGATATTCAATATCCTGAATGCTCTGCCGTCAGCCGTTCTGGAAGCCACGAAATCGTAGCTCCAGACGTGGTTTTTATGCTCCGGCCTTAACCTGATACATGAGCCATCATTGAGCCATAATCGCCCCCTCTTGGGCTGTTTCTTAGGCACCTTGAGTCCCTCCCTTCTCCATATCCTTTCCACTCTCTTATGATTCACTCTCCAGCCTTTCTCACCTAGTAATGCAGTAATCCGGCGATAACCGTATCTACCATACCTTGTCGCCAATGCGGTGACGTCGGCCACCAGCCTGGCTTCCTCACCGCTTATCTCGTGAACACGGTGCTGGGTCGATCTCGCCTGCCCCAGCACCTGACAGGCCCGTCTCTCAGAGACCGCAAGAGACTGGCAGACATGGATTGTTATCTTGCGTCGCTGCAACGGGCTTAGAAGTTTCCCCGGGCGGCTTCCTTCAGGATGGCATTGTCCAGGGAGACATCAGCCACCAGCTTCTTCAGCCGGGTGTTTTCTTTCTCCAGTTCCTGGAGTCTCTTGGCCTGTTCCACCCGCATACCGCCGTATTCTTTGCGCCAGCGGTAATAGGTCTGTTCGGTGACTCCCAGCTTTCTACTGGCTTCACCTACCGTAGAGCCCTGGCTTAGCAGGACCTCGGCCTCACGCAGCTTGTTGATGATTTGCTCTGGTTTGAATGCCTTCCTGACCATCGGTTACCCCCTTTTTCCTTATTCGCCAGTCTAACATGAAAACTGGACTCGTTTTTGGGGGTCAGGTCACAAATCTAAAGCTGTAAAACTTGACATTTATCATCATTCGTTTTACTATTCATTACACTATGTGTTCTACTATACGGTACAATTCCTGGTAGTGAAGCGTTTTCGCTTTTTAACGACATCTTAGCAAAGTCCTCGGAAAAGGGGGTGATATATTAAAAAAAGAAGAATTAATAAAGTAAAATAATTCTCAGCATTAACAGGAGGGAACAATGAAAAAGATTATATTTTGTGCCTTGATGATTATAGTAATAAGTGCATTGATTCTGGGTGGCTGCACTGAATCCACTCCCGCTCCAGCACCCACTCCAGCACCCGCCCCGGCCCCGGCACCAGCGCCATCGGGTCCGATAGAGCTGAAAGTTGCCAATTACTTTGCTGCCCCGGCCAGTCAATCCAAAGTGGTAGAAGAATTTTGTCGCGAACTGGAAAAGCGCACCGGTGGTCGGGTGAAGGTAGATTACTTTGCCGGCGGCTCACTGCTGGCATCTACGGCAATGTATGAGGGGATTGTCAGCGGAATCGCCGATATCGGCTATTCCCATGTTTATTACACCCCGGGCCGCATGCCCGTTACCGAAGCGTCTGGTTTGCCTCTCGGGTATCCCAGTGCCTGGGTAGCTGCTCAAGCTCTCAATGATTTCGTCCGGGAGTTTAAGCCCAAGGAATTTGATGACGTCAGAATACTCTGGATGAACACTTCCACCCCCAGTGCCATAAGCACCGCCAAGAAACCGATACGTAAGCTGGAAGACCTCAAAGGGCTAACTATAAGAGCCCCCGGGATTGCCGGCGATGTTATAAAAGCACTGGGTGCAACCCCGGCACCCACACCGATGCCGGAGGTTTATGATGCCATCGCCAAGGGTGTGCTTGATGGAGAGGCTTCAAACTTTGAGACACTCAAAACATTCAAGTTTGCTGAAGTTGTAAAATATGTGACATCAGTCTGGCAAATCACCAATCCCTACCCGTTTTATCTGGTGATGAATAAGAACAGCTATAACAAGTTACCGCAGGACATCAAAGGTATCTTTGACACCCTTGTTGGAGAGTACAAGGAACGCTCTACTTTAATGTGGAACTCCGTAGACTTCGTCGGTAAAGCGTATGGCGTGGAGCAGGGTGTCGAGTTTATTGAACTATCCCAGGATGAGGTGGCAAAGTTTGTAGCAGCTGTCGCCCCGGTCATGGATAACTATATAGCAGCGATGGTAGGTAAAGGGTATTCCGAGGCCGAGGTCAAAGGCTGGATTTCATTCCTGAAGGAGCGAATTAACTACTGGACGGCCAAGCAGATAGAATGGCGTATCCCGTCAGTAGCCGGTCCTCCGGAGGTAAAGCCCGAAGCCCTGATAAAATAAATGGCTGCCCCACCTCTGGGAGAGCCTCAAACGTTGTCACAATGAGGTTCGCGAACCTGGGAACTCAGGCGATAGCCTGAGGTGTCATATCAGTATAATATTGCTCTGGTTCGGGTGCGGGGGTAAAATCCCCGCACCCCCCGAGACTGACGAGCGAAGCCTTTAGAGAACAGGGGGCAAGGTTTCAATAGCGTGAAGTTCACCACATGGTTAGAAAAATTTGAGAAGTTTAACAGGCGGCTAAGTGGCTGGTTTGAGTGGATCGGGATTGCCGGGCTTCTCGTGATGATGCTTGTCACCGGCATCGACGTAGTTGGCGCCAAAGTGTTTACCTGGCGGCTCCTCGGTGCTATCGACACAGTTATGCTTGCCCAGATTGTAGCTATCGCCTTTGCTGCCGCCACTGCGCTGATTGTAGGCCGGCATGTCAAGGTGGAGTTTTTTGTCAGCAAGCTGCCCAAGCGTGTTCAAGCGGTTATTGATAGTATTATTTACACTTTAGGGCTGGGCCTTTTCGTTCTGATTATCTGGCGTCTTACCAAACTGGGTTACTCTTTTCAAACCTCGGGAGAGGCCACCGCAACTGTTTACATTCCCCTTTATCCTCTTGCTTATGGCATCGCTCTTGCCAGCATTCCCGTCTGTTTCGTGTTTCTGGTAGAGCTGATTAAATCGCTGACCAGGATGGTAAAGAGATGAGCCCGGTTGCCGCCGGCATTGCTGGCATCGTCCTTCTTATTCTTCTCTTTCTCCTCAGGATGCCGGTTGCTTTCGCTATGGCCTTTGTCGGGCTTGTCGGTTTCACGTACCTGTCAGGCCCGGTGCCGGCACTCAGTCTTCTCGCCAGGGATATTTTCGACCAATTTTCCTCTTACCCGCTGTCCGTTATCCCGATGTTTATCCTCATGGGTTCCTTCGCTTATGCTTCGGGAATCAGCCGGAGGCTATATGACGCGGCCTATACCTGGGCAGGGCAGCTACGCGGCGGCCTGACCATAGCTACCGTGCTTGCCTGTTCCGGTTTTGCCGCTATTTGCGGTTCCACGGCGGCTACAGCGGCGACGATGGGTAAGGTAGCCCTTCCGGAGATGAAGAGGTATCATTACAATGATACACTGGCTACCGGTACCGTTGCCGCCGCCGGCACGCTCGGCATTCTTATTCCCCCGAGTACCGTCCTCATTGTCTACGGGCTGTTGACAGAGGAGTCCATAGGCAGACTTTTCGTGGCGGGGATATTGCCAGGGGTACTTCTCAGTATATTTTTCATCTTAACGGTATTTCTTATTTGCCTGCGTAATCCCTCTTACGGTCCCCCGGGAGCACCAACCATGTGGAAAGTAAAGCTGAAGTCACTTACCGGAATTATCGAGACCGCAATTTTGTTCGCCCTGGCCATCGGGGGATTATTTCTCGGCTGGTTCGGCCCTACTCAGGCCGGGGCGATTGGAGCCATCGGTGCTCTAATCATCGGTCTTGCCAGACGGGAGCTTAGCTGGCATAAGTTTGTCGAGGCCAGTAAGGATGGCTTGCGAACATCCTGTATGGTTATCTTTATCATTACCGGGGCTACCGTCTTCGGTCACTTCATGGCTATATCCAGGATACCTTTCGTGCTGGTCGAATGGTTAGAGGGGCTTGCTCTGCCGGCAATGGGTATTGTCGGGATCATAGTCATAATATTTTTCATAGGTGGCTTCTTTATGGATTCCATGGCTCTCATCGTGCTCCTCATCCCGATATTGTTCCCGATACTCACCGCGTTCGGCATCGACCTGATATGGTTTGGGGTTATCATTGTGCTGGTAGCTGAAATGGGAGTAATTACGCCACCGGTAGGGGTGAATGTCTTCGTTATCAAGGGGATTGCCCCGGATATACCCATGGAGACTATCTTTAAAGGGATATTCCCTTTCCTTGGGGCATTGATTATTTGCACGATTATACTGATGATTTTCCCTCAGATTGCTACCTTTTTACCCAGCTTTGCCCGCTACTAGGCGCAAACGGCACTGAGGTTCTGAATATCGGGCAGGACCGCCCGCCAGAGTCCCGAATAAAGTGCGGATTTATGGCTTCTATTCTGTCCCCGCCACAGGTTTGAGGTACGGGCTATAGCCGTATTCCCTCGCCTGGGCATCGAGGTCCAGCGTGTAGAAACGTTCCAGAGGCAGGAGAACTTCAGGTTCGACCTTGCGCAGGTCTACGGCCTTTAGATAGCACTTGCACCGCTCGCACACGTAAAGACGGTACAGTTCCTTATCATCGGTGAAAAAGGCTAACGTCTTCTGGTCCTGGTTGCCGCAATAAGGGCATTGAAGGCGTTGAAAGAGCCATGCGGAATCGCAACGAGAACATACCAGCCACCTCGCCCCGTACTCCTTCTCCAGGAAAGAAATATCGGGGCTGCCGCCGCAAACCGGACAGTAGCGCCGGCGCCATGACCGCTGTTCGACAGCGTCGATAAGCGCCCGGGCACATCCCGCCAGGAACGGTTGCAGCGTAGCCTGAATCATGGCCTGCAGGAGGTTCTCGCCGATGCCTTCCCGTATTTTCGGGGGCAGTTCTTTGCCGGTGAACCAGGCCTCGGCCGCTTTCCTGGTGAGGAGACGGCCGGACCCCGGTTTTAGCAGCTTCTCAGGGATATCGCCGAAGAGATGAGGGTACCCGGCGAAGGTAGCGGTGATTTTAGCGAACACGTCCTGCACCAGCGACCAGTCAAGGGCGAGTTCGTTAAAGCGCAGCAGCGGCCGCCCGCTCTGCATTCGCTTGCGGATAGTCTCACCGCTCAGGACAGGCGCCGGCGTGCCGAAGCGCTGCTGAGCCCTGGATTGAACCTGCGCCAGCTTCTTATAGAATTCCAAGAGGAGGGGAAGTTTCCCCTCCTCTTTTTCCTGCTTTTTCAGCTTTTCTAATATTTTATCAGTAATATCTCTGGTCACTAAGCCTTTTCTTCCTTACTTTTGGTAACTTCGTCATACCATTTGGTGTGGTGGGCCTTGGCATACTCGGTCGATATCTTGCCGCCGGCCATAGCGTTCCAGGCCTCGGTCATGAGCGGGTGGAAGACGCCGAGGTAGAGATGGAGCAGGAACATGGCGCCAGTAACAATAAAGGAAACATCATGGATGAAGACCATCCACTGCAGGAGCGCTGCCGGCGCTGCCAGCTTGGCAAACCACATGATTGCCCCCGTGATGACGAAGATTATACCGAAGACTATGGTAAAGAACCACCACATCTTCTGGCCGGTATTCATGGCGCCCTGCGGAGGCATGCTGCTCTCGTCACCCAGGAAGTAGTAGCGGGGGGCTGCCTTGAGCCAGCCCATGTCATCGCTACCCCAGGTGAAGGCCTGTTTCAGCCCTCTGCCGACGGCTCTCGGGTTGATGACGAGATAAATGACGGGTATGATAACGAATACCGCCGCCCCGACGCGGTGGATGACGCGGGTCCAGCTGTCTTCGGCCAGGAAGCCCAACCCGGGGATAAAGAGTACCAGCCCGGTGAGGAACAGGAGTATGAAGGCGCCGGAGTGTATCCAGTGCAGGATACGTATCGGTTTTCTATACTTCTCTACTTCGTGACGTGTCATTTTCCCTCCTTTTTGGCGTTAGCGCGGGCCACAAGATAGTTCATCCCCAGTCCGAGGATGGTCAGGCCGCCCACCGCCCAGCCAACCGGCTGGATAACGTCTTTCCAGGCTATGGTGGCGGCTGAAACCTGAGGCGATACCGGCAGCCCGTATACCGCCGGGGAATCGTCAAGGACATACATAACGTGCAGGCCACCAAGCTCGTTCTCACCGTACAGGTTGGCTTTCGTCCACCCCATGTCTTTCAGTGCCTGTACCCGCTGTCTTCCCTGCGCCACCAGGTCGGTGCGGTCGCCGAATTTCAGCGCTTTAGGCGGGCAGGTCTTGACACAGGCCGGCTCCCAGCTCTCGGCGATGCGGTCGAGTCCCTGGGTGGTGCAGAAGGTGCATTTGTCCATCTTGGCGATGCCGGTGAGGATATTGCGCGTGGAGCGCGGCACGCTGAAGGGACAGGCATCAACACAGTAGCCGCAGCCGGTGCAGGTATCCTTGTTATAGGCCACGAAGCCGAGTTCATGGTGGTAGAGGGAGCCATTTGGGCAGACCGTAACACAGGCGGCATCGGTGCAGTGCATGCAAGCCTGGCGGGTGAAAAGCCAGCGCACCTTGCCGCTGGCTTCAAACTCGGTGAATCTCATCTTGAGCCAGGTCTGTGGGGAGAGGTCGGGGGGATTTTCATAGCTGCCCCGGTTCTTTGCCTTCACTCCGTTTTCCGTGGTCGGTATGTATTCGTCGTTCTCGTTCCACTGTTTGCAGGCCACCTGGCAGCCGCGGCAGGCCGTACATTTTGTTGCGTCGTATAGAATCGCTTTATCTGCCATAATTACCTCCAAGCAATAATTCGGCTATTCTTTTCTAAGCCTTCTTCCTGACGTCCACCAGGAAGGCTTTAAACTCCGGTATCATCGTGTTGGCGTCTCCGACATGGGGAGTGAGTACATTGGCGCTGTCACCGGTAGAGAGACCGGTATAACCCCAGTGCCAGATAACACCCACCTGATGCACCTTTTTACCGTTCATCTGGAACGGTTTAAAGCGCTTGGTTACCACAGCAACCACTTCTACCTTGCCGCGGGCCGATTCCACGATGACCTTATCGCCATTGGCGATGCCTTTCTCGGCGGCAAGCTCCTCGCTCATTTCCACGAACGGTTCCGGTTGCGCCTCGATTACCCACGGCATATTCCGGGTCATCTGCCCGCCCTGCCAGTGCTCGCAGACGCGGTAGGTCGAGCAGACAATCGGGTACTTGTCCGGAGTGCCCTGTTCGTCGGGTCGCCAAATCTTGAAAGCGGGGTTGCTCTTCTGCTTGGACATGGCATTATCCACCGGCGTCTCCCAGGGCTCGTAATGCTCGGGCAGCGGGCCGTCTGCCATACCGGGGCCGAAGAAGCGGGCGTGGCCTTCCGCCTTCATGATGAAGGGGTAGTACCCGCCCTTGTTCATAGGTGCAGCGCCACCATCGGGAACATCACCATCCCAGCCGCCCGTATCCCCTTTGGTTGAATTCCATTTAATAACCGGGTGCTCCGCATCCCAGGGGTTTCCGTCAAGGTCGACGGAGGCACGGTTGTAGATGATGCGCCGGTTGACCGGCCAGCACCAGGCCCACTTGGGATAGAGGCCGATATTGAACGGGCCGTCATCCAGGTTGCGCCGGCTGGCGCGGTTGCCGGGTATCGGCGCGTCCGGCTCGGCATCAGGCTCGACATAGCTGTTGCAGTACAGCCAGTTGCCCGAACTGGTGGTGCCGTCGGCTTTGAGTCCGCTGAAGCTGGCTGCCAGTTTGCCGGTGGTCAGGTCGTAGCCGTTGATTTCCTTGGCGACGGCGCGGACATCGGGATGGTCGGCGCCGTAATTCCAGTCGAGTTTGGTGATGGAATCGGCGCTGGGTCCGCCCTCTTCGGCATAGAGTTTCATGAGTCTTTTAGCAAGCTGGTCCAGCATCCACAGGTCATCCTCGGCATCTCCGGGGCCATCGCCGGCTTTATAGCGCCACTGCATCCAGCGGCTGCTGTTGGTAACGCTGCCCTCTTTCTCCCAGGAGTTCTTGGCGGGGAGGAGAAAGACCTCGGTCTTGATATCGGCTTCCCTGCCTTTGACTTCCGGACGTTTCCAGAAGTTAGCGGTCTCGGTTTGCCAGATATCGCTGACTACCATCCAGTCCAGCTTGTCCATAGCGGCCCGTTCCAGGTTGGCGTTGGGTCCGCCGACGGCGGGGTTCTGCCCCCAGACCATGAGTCCTTTGATAGTGCCGGCGTACATAGCTTCAAAAAGGGAGATGTGGGAGTAATTCGTAGTTTTACCGGTATCGGCGTTGTAGTTAATCTTGGGCAGGTAATGGTAGCCGAAATCGTTGTCGGCGGTAGCGTTCTTACCGTACCATGCTTTAAGCAGGCTGACGATATACTTGGGGGTGTGCTGCCACCAGTTAAGGCTGAGCTTGTCATTGCAGACCGGGGTAACCCTCTGGGTGTACTTTTCAAGAGATGTGTCCCTGTCCTGGAAAACCGGCAGGTAGCCGGGCAAGATGTGGAACAGAAGGCAATGGTCGGTAGACCCCTGCACGTTGGACTCGCCCCTCATGGCATTGATGCCGCCTCCGGCAATGCCTATATTGGCCAGGAGAAGCTGCAATATGGTATAGGAACGGATATTCTGGGTACCGTAAGTATGCTGGGTGGTTCCCATGGCATACAGTATGGTACCAGCCTTGCCTGTCCTGCCGCTGGCAGCGAAGGTCTGGCAGACCTGCAGGAAGGCATCCACGGGCGTACCGCAGATTTCATTTACCTTCTCCGGGGTATAGCGGTCGAAGTGCTTCTTCATGAGCTGGTAAACACAGTTGGGGTCTTTCAGGGTCTTGTCTTTCCTGGGGTTGCCCTCTTCATCCATCTGGAAGTTCCAGCTGGCCGGGATTTTCTGCCAGTTGAAGAGCTTAACGCTTTTATCGGTTGTGTTATAGGTTCTGTTTACGTTATCTGTTTCGTTGGCGCCGCCGATATAGTCGGAAAACAGCCCTTCAAGCTCGGCCGGCCCCTTGTAATCGGGGTTAACCAGATAGCTAGAATTTGTATACTCCGTGATGTAGGTCAGGTTGTAGTTGTTGGGATTCCGGTCGATGTCATCAAGTATGTATTTAATCATGCCGCTGATGAAAGCGATATCCGTGCCCGACCTTATCGGGGCGTAAATATCAGCCTTGGACGAGGTGCGGGTGAAGCGCGGGTCGACACTGATGAGCTTGGCCCCCTTGTCTTTGGCTATAGTGATGTGCCCGAAAGCGGCCGGGTGGTTTTCCGCAGGATTTGAGCCGATAGCCATGATGACATCGCTGTTGGCGATGTCATTCCAGTGATTGGTCATGGCACCGCGGCCGAACGTTTCCGCCAAACTGGCGACAGTGGCGGAATGTCATATGCGGGCGTGATGTTCCAGATAGACCACACCCAGTGACCGGGTCAGCTTGGAAAGCAGGTAGCACTCTTCGTTGTCCAGGGCCGAGCCACCCAGGTTGGCGATAGCCTCGGTGCGGTTGACGATATTGCCCTTGCTGTCCTTCTCGATGAAGGAGGCATCCCTGGTGTTCTTAATCAGGCGCGCCATTCTATCCAGCGCCCAGTCCCATTCTCTGGGCTCCCAGTCGGCAGCGCCGGGCGCGCGGTAAAGAACCTTGCTCAGGCGCCACGGGTTATCGGCGGATAGCTGGCGCATCGAGGCTCCCTTGGCGCAGGCAGCCCCGCGGTTGACGGGATGGTCGGGGTCTCCCTCGATATTGACCACTTTGCCATCCTGGGCCTCGACGATAAAGCCGCAGCCCGAGCCGTCGTAAGGGCAGATGGTAGGAGTCTCTCCGCGTTTTTTCTTGAGGGGTATGTGCTTAATGGGTGTCGCCAGGGCGACGCCCTCACCAAGCGCGCCGAGCAGGAATACACCACCTATCCCCGCCCC
This sequence comes from Dehalococcoidales bacterium, assembly GCA_035527575.1. Lineage (GTDB taxonomy): Bacteria > Chloroflexota > Dehalococcoidia > Dehalococcoidales > RBG-16-60-22 > JAFGPF01. Next base: position 457 of record DATLAD010000021.1, on the reverse strand, counting down.
TGAGGCTCTGAGGAAATCTCTTCGGCTTAGCTCCATAATTCCTCCTTGTGCGGTTTGCTAATCCAATTATGTTGTTTTTATCTTGTTTACGGCAGACCTTTCGAACGCAAAAAAAAGAGCCTCTCGCTCTTTATTGAGACTCCTATTACATGGGGAACGTAAAGCTCCATACTCGGGCTTCAGTATACCCTATAGATATAGGACTTGTCAAACAAATATAAGCATAAATACCTACTATTTTTCCACCATTTAGACACATATTATTCATAGAACCTGCTTATTATACAAGATTATGTAGGTATAAATACCTATTTATATAAGTATAAATACCTACCTGGTTTTATCAAGAAGGACAAACCTATTCCAGCCTATTATTCAGATGGCCATCAGAATCACCCAATTACCCGGATTTCGGCTACGAGGTTGAAATAACCACCATAGAAGGGGGCGACACCTG
>DATLAD010000020.1:0-12973 GCA_035527575.1 Dehalococcoidales bacterium | reverse complement strand
CCCCGGCCGTCTATCCAGTCTTTCTGTTGCTGGGCCTTCACCATGAAATCATATGGTTTCATCTGACTCATTTCCGTATGCCTCCCCTTAAATTACTCGGTTAGTCAATGTAGTATATCGACGGGTCCGTGCCAAACTCCGAATGGAAGGGATGCCCGTGCTTTTCCTTGATTACGCGGTTAATCTCACTGCTGGGGTCATCCAGGTCACCAAAGTGTATCGCCTTGGTGGGGCAGTTGATAACACAGGCCGGGGTCGCTTCGCGGTCAACACCGGGTGTTAATCCCAGCGCCGTGCCGGAATCGATTCTTTCCTTACAAAAGATGCACTTTTGAACCACCCCTACAGCGTGAGGGTACAACTCCCGTCCCATCTTCTCATGCTCGGTCAGGCCCTGTCCCGGGAAATACTCCTTATTCCCGTCTTCATGCATCGACCGCATCTGATACGGACAGGCAATCATGCAATACCGGCAACCCACGCACTTATCCTCCTCGATCCAAACAATGCCGTCTTCCCGCTGCTGGGTGGCCCCCGTAGGACAAACCTTGACGCAGGCCGGGTCCGCACATTGATTACAGCGTACGTTATAGATAAGCTTGGTCACGGTGGGATACTTGCCGCTCTCGCCTATGAGCACCCTGTTCCAGAAAATATCGGGGGGGAGGAAGTGCTCTGCTTTACAGGCAAGGACGCACTCGTTGCATCCGACGCATCTCTTCAGTTCTATTGCCATTCCCCATCTCATAGCTTGTCACCTCCAGCTCCATCGTATTCTATTCTGTGGTCAATCTTATACACCTTGACCGTGGCTGCCGTCTCCTGGCTCCAGCATACCGGGCAGGCATGTTTGAAGTCCGATTCCAGCAGAATGTTGAAGTTGGTGCCCTTGCCGTAGGCAATGGGCGCGCCCTTTGCCCAGGCGCCGGAGCAAGCAGATATCGCCACTGTCTTGGGGTGCTGGCCCTGCATCGTCTTGAGGGTTCCGGTGGTCTTACGTCCGTATGGCGACTCAAGGCAGATAAGGTCTCCGTCTTTCAGGCCCTTCTTCTTAGCGGTATCCGCGTTCATGGTGATATTGTAGGTATAGGGATTGAGCCGGCTGACCTCGTCAAGCCAGGGCATTTCCATAGTGTAGGTGCCGTTGTGGAGGATGTCACGATAGGAGAAGCTGTAAAGGTCGAATTCACCGCTGAGTTCCTTGCCTACCTGCGGGGGGAAGTAACTGATGAGGGGAGTAAACTGCTCCCAATCCAGCTCTATGTCTGCTTTCTTGGCATTCTCCATGATTTCTTCTTTCAACTCGGCAACATGCTCCATATAGATGGGTACCCTGACGTCCACGTACCAGCGCCAGTAGGCTTCCTTGGCCTTCTTGGGCCAGTCAACAGTACCGTGCTCGGATATATATTCCAGGCCGTGCTCTTCGCCGAAATAGAACTTGAAAGCGCGGTCCATCATCTCAGGGTAGGTAATCTTCTCTCCAGGTTTTATCAGATGGGTTACCTTATTCGGGTCTATCATCTTGACATCCCTGACACTGGCTATGTCGCCGCTGATGAGCGCCTCGCCGCCGAAGCTGGAGAAGTAGACGTTGTAGTAGTCGTTCATCTCATCTCTCATGCCGATTCTATCGGCAAGGTCCCAGAGTGCCTCTACCTTGTTCCTCCGTTCGTACAGCGGCTTGACAACAGGCTGTCTGATGGGGAAGCTCCAGCCCTCCATGCCTATCGGGTGGTTAAAGAAGGGACCATGCGCTCCAAAGAGGCAGTATGCTTCCAGCGGATGGCAATCAGGCAGGACGATGTCGGCAAAGCCCTCGCAGAACTCGTTGGGCAGTATATTCATGGATACGATGAACGGTATCTTCTTGAAGAAGTTCTCGACAATTTCACGGTTCTGGGTGCTGCGGATCATGTTGGCGCCAAAAATCAACGCCATTTCTACCTCGTAAGGCCGCCCCAGCTTATCCCAGTATTTGTCAAAGTCAGAGGTCACCGGATGGGGAGAGAACGAGGCCGTCGGCACCAGTTCCTTCATGAGAAAAGTATCGGGCACCCGGGACTCTTCTACCGGCCAGGGCTTGTGCTCCATGAAGGTTCCCGCCGTCAGCATCCCGTCTTTGCAGGGATAAGGTATGACCTTGAATCTGCCCGTCTCCGGATAACCTTCCACATAAGCCGGCCAGCCGAGAGTGCCGCCGGGGACATCCATAGCGCCTACGATAGCGTTCAGGAGGCACATGGCGCAGTAGCTCTGCGCCGAATTCGTATGCCCCTGACCGCCGCGGAACATGACTGCTGCCACCGGCCGGAGGGGGAGCTTCTCTCCCTGGATTTCGATGGTAGCGCCTATCATAGCGGCGTCTGCCCATTCTTTAGCGATACGGCGGACGGTTGCGGCCGGGACAGTGCTTTCTTTCTCAGCATCTTCCGGCGTGTACTGCTTCACGTGATCTTTAACCAGCTGGAACGATGGGCGGCATTTAACGCCGTTGGCCTCGTATTCGCCGAGGATGGCATAATCACCGATGGTGGGGTCGTTAAAGACCTTGGCTTTGTTATCCTTAGCATCCCAGACGAGGGGTTTGTTGGTCTCTTTATCACGGACATATTTGCCGTCCGGCCCGATGAGGTACGGACCGTTGGTCTTCATTTTGATAAATTCGGCATCATAAACATCCAGCTCGTTCAGGATGATATTGACCATTGTCATGGCGACAATCCCATCCGTGCCCGGCAGGATGGGGACCCACTCGGTGGCCTTACCCCCGCCGAAGTTACAGATGGGGTCGAAGACGACATTCTTCATGCCCCTGGACCTGGCATCAGCCGCCAGCCTCATGTTGAAGCCCATGGAGTGCCCCGAGCCGGTGCCTTTATTGGAACCCATCTGAATCGCGTAGTTACAGTACTTGAAGTCGGGCACGATAGACCAGGAGGCGTGGTAGAGGCCGGCTCCCATGTGCGAGCCGCTGCCGCAGTGAAGTCCGGCGCCGCCGACGTACCAGTTCCTGGTGCCGAAGACAGCCCCGAAAACGCCGAAGCCCAGGGGCAAGTCCGGTCCGCTGCCCGGCCCGGGCGTCCCACCGTGCAGGAGCTTATTGGGATTCTCGGCACGGATTTTCTTGAGCTTCTCGGCCATCGTATCGAGCGCCTCGTCCCAGGAAATTCGCTCCCACTTGGGGTCTTCAAATATACCCTTCTTCGGGTTGGTCCTTTTCAAGGGGTAGTTGTAGCGGTTAGGGTCGTAAAGAGCCTGTATCATGGCCTCGCCCTTGGCGCATATCCCCCCGCGGGGGCCGAAATCATTATCCGGCTCGCCCTCGATTTTCACGATGACCCCGTTGACCCGGTGAGCGCGAATGGTACATTGGCCGTAGCACCCTCCGCACGTTGTCTTCACCCAGGTATTGTCCCAGATTTCCGGGTTACCCTTTACCGACAGGCCTCTTATAGGCTTGCTTTCTACCTTCTTACCTTTGGTTGGTGTAACCATCTGTATAATCCACCTCCTTAGTTATTCAGCTTTCTCGCTACTATTTCTCAATTATTATGATATTGAAAGATTGGTGCTAAATGCAAAAGAACAGGCAATATTTAACACCAATTCGTGGTATTAATAAGGTTTCTTATACCTCAGCAAATCTCCTTTACCATAAACCACTATAAATAACCGAAATTACTTATAACATTCGCAGAGGCTTTTAATAAGCGCATAGCGCTCGTCGACCGCCTTCTGCAACTCCGCCAGGCCATCCTCCTTAAGGTGCGAAAATTTCCGCATCAATTTGGTGAATTCCGTAACGGGTTTGGGGTTGGCTACCTCGACGGTAAACCTGGGTTTTCCGTCTTCCGCCTCCCAGAGCGGGAAATAGTTCGTCCGCACGGCGGTGCGGCATACCTCGATAACCATATTGGAATCTATGCGCCAGCCTACGGGGCAGGGCGAGAAGACATGAAGATAGACGAATCCCTCGTTCTTCTTCTCTTTAGCTTTAACCAGCTTCTTGGCAAAGTCTTCAAGATGGCTCAGGGTGGCCGTAGCCATATACGCCGGCCGGTGCATGAGCATAATCAGGGGCAGGTTCTTGGGTATGGTGGGCTTTCCGCTGCTCAATTTCCCCACGGGGGTCGTCGTGGTAGCCGCCCCCAGAGGCGTAGCACCGCTTCTCTGGTTGCCGGTGTTCATATATCCCTCGTTGTCATAGCATATGTAAATAAATTTTTCACGTCGCTCGGCGGCGCCGCTGAGCGGCTGGAAACCGACATCGCTGGCGCAGCCGTCGCCGGTGAAGCAGACCACCGTGGCGTCCTGGCCTGTTTTGTTGAAATAACGGGCAAGTCCGGTAGCGCTGGAGGGGACTCCCGTCATGACACAGGCAAGATAGGGTAGTTTATGCCAGGCGCCCATGTTTTGCCCGTGAAGTACCGGAGCCGAGCAGGATGGCGTACCGACGAACACCAGGTTATCTCCCATTACCTTCGCCACAAACCGGGCGGTAAGTTCCAGGGGGCAGCCGGCGCACCAGGCAACCCCACCGGAGAATTTCTCCTCGGTGCAAAAATAGTCAAAAATCCTGTTTCTTTTCTTCGTTGCATCTACCATTTTCTTATTCCTCCATCGGTATCCAGGTTACTTCCTGGTAGGGCTTGCCCTGTGCGGCGGCATTGACTTCGTTGATCACTCGTTCGACATGCGGTACGTTGATATCGAGATTGGCCAGCCCATCGATATAGCTCAGCATGGGGACCGGCCCGATTTCAGGGGAAAGGGCTCTCAGTTCCATACACATGGGACCGTATTTCCAGCCGAAACAGACACTGCGGTCAATAACGCCTATCGCCTTCTTGCCCTTGAGAGCCTTGATAAGCCGTTCGACGGGGAAGGGGCGGAACAATCTTATCTTGACGAGGCCGACTTTTACTCCCTCTTCCCGTTTGGCGTCAACGACCGTGCGCACGGTGCCGGCGGCGCTGCCGGAGGCCACGATGACGATATCGGCGTCATCGGTGCGGTACTCCTCAATCTGGCCATCATAGTAGCGTCCGAAGTAATCGCCGAAGGCTTTGTCTATTTCATCCACTTTATTCTTGACCCGCTCCAGGGCCTGGCAGTGCTTGTAACGGCCTTCGACATAGCCCATCTCCATGCCGTGAGTGCCGCAGCCTATAGCCACACCCGGAACCAGTTTCTGGCGTGCCGGCTGCTTTTTCAGGGGCGCCAGGAACGCATCGACGTCTTCAATGTTCGGAATTTCCACGGCCTCGGCGAGGTACGACAGGTAATACCCGTCATAGTTCACCATTACAGGAAGCTGGATATCGTAGTCCTCGGCGAGCCGGTAGGCCATGATAGTCTGGTCCATGATTTCCTGGTCGTTTTCCACGATTATCTGGACCCAGCCCGAGTCCCGCGTGGAAATGAGGTCCTGCTGGCCGGAAGAAACGGCATGGATGCCGGGCGTCTCCCGGTTGACGTTTATCATCACCACCGGCGCCCTGAACCCGGCGGTCTGCAACAGCGTATCGTACATGAAAACGAGTCCGTAAGACGAGGTGGCGGTGAAAACCCGCGCGCCGGCCATACTGGCGGCACAGACGATATTCATCGCCGAGTTTTCGCCCTCGACTTCCACCATCTCGGCGTCCAGAAGGCCGTTGGCATGGAAAGCCGAAAGCTGTTCCACGACCTCGCTCTGGGGAGTGATGGGGTAAGAGGCCACCACTTCCGGACGGCAAAGCATGGCCGCATAGGCGGCGACCGCGTTGCCGGTAATTACCCTGACCTGACCTTTTTGAACTTTAGCCATCGGTAAACTCTCCTTCCGGGGCCATAGCGATTGCTTTGCGGGGGCATTCCGTGGCGCAGATACCGCAGCCCTTGCAGAAAGCCAGGTTGGCGTCGTAATGGTCACCCATGTCTTTCATGCACTGGGGCGGACAGTAGAGCGCACAGAGCCCGCAGTAGTTACATTTCTCTTTGTCCAGCACCGGCCGCTCCGTCCGCCAGCTGCCGGTATCCAGACACAGGAGGAGCTTGTTAGCATCGGACCAGGCGCTTTCCGTTTTAAAAATATTCTTATGCTTTATTACCATTTGATTACCTCCACTTCGCGGTATCCCCTCTCGGCACTCTTCAAATTTCTCTGAAGGATATCGCCGCTGAGATAGTCCGGCAGGCAGTCCAGGATGGACTGTAATTTCAGCCAGCCGGTGGCGGCGGCAAAAGCGCCGAGGAGACAGGTATTGGGAATATCCCGGCCAATTTCATCAACAGCTATCCGGGTAGCGTTGACCACGCCGCCTATTTTAAGGTTTTCATCAGGCTGTTTGGTCAGCTTCCCGGGGCTATTGAGAATGAAAACGCTTTCCGGCTTTAACCCCGTGAACAGGGTGGGAAGCGTCAACAGGCCGGGGTCAATCACTATCAGGCAATCAGGATTATAGATTTGAGTTTTTTCCCGTATCGGCTTGTCATCGACCCGGGTGAAAGCCACCACCGGCGCGCCGCGCCTTTCGAAACCGTACATGGGAAAGCTGGCCACCGACTTGCCCTCGATGACAAAGGCATTGGCCAGCATCCTGGCCGCCAAAACGGCCCCCTGCCCGCCACGTCCGTGAATCCTTATCTCTTTCACTTTTACATCATCCCCTCTTCATTCGTATTCAGCGCAACTACGCTCCGTTTGCGCTGTGAAACCCCGACTTTTATTCACACTATTCGTGAAGTTTTCCGTTTCCGGAGGACCTAACGAGCCTGGGCAACAGGCTCTCCCTGAGCATCCTCATCGTATCAACCAGGACTTCAATCTGCTTTTTGTCCATGCATGACAGGACCTCGCGGCTCAACTCCTGGGCGATGGGGTTCAACTTGTTGGCTTCTTTCCAGCCTTTATCGGTGATGACGACTTTTACCGACCGACGGTCGTTAGTGGAAGGTTCCCGGCGGACGACTCCCTGCCTTTCCATGGTATTGATTACCGCCGTTATGGAATTCTTTTCCCGGAAGACGCTCTCCGCGATTTCCGACGGTGTCATCTCGCCGCCGTTCTTGAAGAGCGTGCTCATGATGTTGAACCTGATGAGGGTGGCGTCGAAACGTCTTAGCTCTACTTCGAGGTACCGCGCCAGCACCTCGAAAGACATCAGGACGGATAATAAAGTGCCCAGTGGGGTTTTATCGGTCCTCTTGCTTACTTCACTGATAGTCATGCTTTTTGTGAGCGGTAATAACGTAATGTTGAATTAAGTTCTATCCAGAATTATTCTATAACGATTTTAGGCCGTTGTCAACAAAAAAATACAATCAACCTCGCTGGATACCGTTATATACATCCGGTAATAACGGTAGAGTTTTATTCCATATGGAATGAACGGTCTGTCCCCCGACGCGGGCAATAACAAGCTTCGGCAGGCGCAGCACTTGCCAATGGGGGCTACTTTTGAGTATATTATATCTGGTCGACAGGGTCTTGGTCCCGCGACTGATAATCAACAGATAGGAGGGGCACGTCCCATGAATAGCGGCGAATACTGGAACCCCATTCTGGAAACACTGCCACGGGAAAAACTCCAGCAACTGCAACTGAAGAAGTTCCAGGAGATTTTCACCTGGGCCTACGAACGCTCCAAGTTTTACCACAAGCTCTACAGCGATGCCGGCATGGAGCCGGGCGATATCAGGAAATTCGAAGATATCAAAAGAGTCCCCAAGATGGAAAAGTCCATGATGAGAGGCATCCAGGGTAAGGACCCCTTTCCTTACGGCGACATCCTGTGCGTACCCCTGGAGCAGGTGACGGACTACCGCCAGACCAGCGGCACGACAGGGCAACCCGTCTACCAGGCGGATACCTGGCAGGACTGGGAGTACAGCACCGAGGCCTACGCCTATGCGCTGTACGCCCAGGGCTACCGGGCCGGCGACCGCCTGTTCCTGCCCTTCGGTTACAATATCTTCATCGCCTTCTGGGCCTACCACTACGCCGGCGAGAAGCTGGGCTGCGAGGTGATTCCCGGCGGCGTCCTGAACACCGAGGCACGCATATTGAAGATGCAGGAGCTTAGGGCCACGGCGATGGGGGCCACGCCGACCTACGTGCTGGGCATGGCCGAGACGGCCAGAAAGATGGGCATAGACCCGCCCAGGGATTTATATATCAGGAAAATAACCGTAGCGGGGGAGCCGGGGGGAAGCATCCCGGCCACACGGAAGAGGATGGAGGATGCCTGGGGGGCCAAGGTCTACGACCAGGTGGGCAGCACGGAAATAGGTCACTGGGGGTGGGAATGCCTCCAGCAGGCCGGCCTGCACGTTAACGAGGGGCTCTACCTGGTGGAGATTGAAGACGTGGACACGGGGGAATCCATCGACAAGCCCGGCAAGAGGGGCAAGATGGTGGTAACCACTTTCAACCGCATGGCGCAACCCTGCATCAGGTTCGATGTCAAGGACTTAATCCAGTGGAACGCCCAACCGTGCGATTGCGGGCGGACTTACCGGCTGCTGGAGGGGGGCATCCAGGGGCGCGCCGACGACATCACCAAGGTCAAAGGGGTGCTGCTATCGCCGATGGCTATCGAGGAGGTGGTCAGGGACATTCCGCAGCTGAGCCCCGAATACCAGGTGGTCGTCACCAAGAAGGGCGACATCGACGATATTACGCTCAAAGTAGAAATCGTCCCCGAATACAAGAAGGACGAGGCCGCCATCAGGGCAAAGCTGACCGACCAGTTGAGATTAAAGACCAACCTGGGCTATAACATAGAGTTTCATGAATACGAGAGCCTGCCCCGGTCCCAGGCGAAGAGCCGCCGGTTCCAGGACCTGAGGCCCAAACTGCATTAGGAGTAAGAAAGTGACGCAGGAATACGACATCAAGGGAATGGTGACGAAAATCCGGGCGCTCCGGAAGAACGCCGAGGAGCTGAAAGAGATTTCCGGCGGCATCCAGGCCGTCGACCGCAACGCCGACCGCATCCTGGCGAACGTGAAAATGCTGGAGATAGATATCAGCGACGCGGCGGAAGTCCTGGGGAAGTAGAGGCTTATTTATAGCCCGAACAGTTTGACAGCGTTCTCCGTAGTAACTTCGGCGATTTCAGCCTCGCTCGCGCCCTTTAAGGCCGCCGCCCCTCTCAAAGACCTCATAACGTCCGCGGGGCTAGACGTAAACTCGTTTACGCTACCCCGCTGGTAGACTACCGGGCAGTCCGTTTCCAGGAGCATCCTCTCCAGCGGGACTTCTTTCACCGCCCGGCGGTGCTCCTCGTGGTATTCGACAGCGGGGGTTACCGACAGGTAATAGCCCTGAGCGACGATATCCCGCAGCACGGAGGATGTCCCGGTGTACCAGTGAAACACCGCTTTTTCCAGCCCCGCTTCCAAAACCGCATCCAGGGCATCGCGCCAGGCATACCGGGAATGGATGAGCGCCGGTTTGCTACTTGCTTCAGCTATACGCAGAATTTCTCTCAAGACCCGTTTTTGCAGGTCTTTATCCGCTACAGCCCTCACCCGTTTATGGTAATCCAGCCCCACTTCCCCAATCCCCACCGCCTTGCCTACGTTAGATTCGATAAAATCAAGATTAGCGTCGATATCCGCTTCTTTAATGTACCAGGGGTGCCAGCCCAGCGCCGGGTAGACGAAGTCTTTGTAAAGGGCGGCGAGTTGCAGCACTTTCCTGTTCGACTCCAGGTCGGAGCCGACGGCCACTATCGCCACCAGCCCGGCCTCTCTGGCTTCAGCCAGAACGCGGTCGAGGTCTTCCATTTCGTCCAGATGGGCGTGGGTGTCAATCAGCCGGCACATACTCTTTCCCTAAGCAATCACCGCCGAAGGTTTCTCCTGGAAGGGGTGCGTCCTCAGGACCAGCGAGAAGAGGAACGGATAGTTAGCCTGCAGGTGCTGGATGTAGTCCAGCCACTCGCTGGCAAGGTGGTCGTACATCCGCCCGATGTCCACGGCCAGATGCTCCAGGTCGCCTGCCGGCAGGTCTTTTAACGAAGGCCGGGCTTCGAGTTCCTCGTCGAGGTGGGTGGTCGCCCAGAGTAAATCGGTAAAGCGGTCGTGTTCCAGGAGGTTGGGGTTCTCCAGCAGCGTCAGCAGGTACGTCCGCTTGCCGGAAAGAAATTTTTTCAGCCCTTCAAGGTCGATTTTGCGGATGTCGAGGTCAATTTTCAGGTCGTAGGCAAAGGCGTCGGCCCGCTTAAAATCTTTCGCCGTCCAGTCCTTGGCGATGTTCAGGTTGCGGGAAATCTCCTCTCGATTGTTAAAATGCTTAATCAGGTCGGCTAGGAGGTAGTTGCCAATCTCGCTGAAAAAGGCCCCGATGACCATGTTCAGCTTATAGAACATGGCCTGCTTTTCCCGGCGGGTAAGGATGCGCTCTATCACGATAACAACGATGAACACCTCAAGCGGCAGAAAGGCGAAGTCGCCGAGCAGGTAGATGAAGATATGATGCGGGTCGCGGAATATCAGGTAATGAATATAGTAGAACAGCGCGGAAGCCGCCAGAAAAAAGGCGGCGACGAATAAAAATATACGATAACCTTTCATTATCATAACCCCCGGATTAATTACACTCTGCTTCAATAGTATCATAATCTCCATCCGGCCAACAGCAGATAAGCCTGTCTGGGTGACCGAGGCGCAGTACCAGCAGGCACGCCGGACGAAGAGCTACAATAACGAGGGATTTGCCAAGATACTGGCCCGCAGCTACACCTTCGCCCTGGCCAACGGCGTGGACAAGCTCCTCTAGGTCAACATCAGGATGCCGCCACGCTACGGTTGAGCGACAGCCCGATTTTCGTCCTGCCAGACCAACCTGTAGCGCATACCATCTATATTTTGATAAAATCCTTACATGAGCCGAGTCACCATGTTCACCGGCAAGGGAGGGGTCGGCAAGACGACCTGCTCCGCCGCCACGGCATTGCACTATGCCGCCGAAGGGCCGACGCTGACCATCTCCACCGACGCCACGCCGTCGCTAGCGCACATCTTCGAGGTATCCGACAAGCAGAAGCCTGTCCAGGTCCTGCCGAACCTCTATGTTAACGAAATCGGCGAGCGGGAAATCAGGGAGATGTGGGACGAGAGGTTCGGCCGGGAGGTTTACGAGGTCTTCTCGGCGTTCGTGGATATTGATTATGAATCTTTTGTGGAATTCATGACCTCGGTGCTACCGGGGCTGGGCGAGGAGTTCATGGTCGACTACATCCGGGAAATGAGCCGCCGGGGAACTTACGAAAACATCGTCTGGGATACGGCTCCGCTGGGGCAGACGCTTTCCCTGCTGGAGACGCCCGCCCTGCTGGGCAACCACCTGAAAATGGCGCCGCGCATCTACTCAAAATTAAAGCTCGGCAGGCGCAGTCGGGAGCCGGTGCTGGATATCCTGAAGCGCTGGGAGGAGCTTTCCGCCAGGAATATGGAATTCCTCCAGAACGAGGTCGATTTCACCATGGTGACCATCCCGGAGGCTTTAGCCGTGGAGCAACTCGAGGGCACTTTCCGGGAGCTGGGGAAATACGGGCTTTCCGTTAAACAGATTATCATCAACAACGTGGTTAAGATAGAAGAATCGTTATTTTTACGAACGAAAGCCAGGCAGCAGAGACATTATCTGAAACATATCCACGAAAAATACTCGAAGCTAAAGATAGTCGAGCTGCCCATGTTTCCGCAGGAGGTCAAGGGTCTTCAAAAGCTGAGAGAGGTCGAAAAGATACTGTTCCCGTAAAAGCGCAATTGCGCAATTCCTCATTTACGAAAGGTCATCTGTGCTTCCAGCCCTACTTCAGGGATGCCGCGTGCGATATCCCCATCCTCATCAAGCCGGACATCGTAACAGTAAACGTCCTCCAGCTTTAACATTTTCTCCCAGATTTCATTCTGGGAAACGTAGTACGATTTTACGATTACCCCGGTTTTCCCGACCCAATCCCTAACCCGCGGGTCGGGCCGCCCGAACCCATCAATGAGGGTAATTATTATTACTTTCTGGCCGATGGAGTATTTTGCTTCCATAATTGATTGAAAATCTTGCCTTTTACTAACCTTTTCTCCTGCCTCTCCCCCTCTTGACCTCTCCCCCTTAATCCCCCTTGAGGGAAATAACAACAGCTTAGTAGCATTTTAGTATCGCCTCTGTTGAGTGAGTCTACTATATTCCCTTCCGCCACCCAAATTTACCAATTGCTGTTTCCTGTATCGGTGTATTGTGACAAAAATGAGAAAATTATCCGGCTGCTGCGTGACAGGGATGAGAGTCAATTCCAGTATAGTAAGATTACCAAATAAGGAATTATATGTTCTTCATGATGTCATATATTAAATGTTTATAAGTCTCCAGTGCATTTTTATGCTTTATTTAGTGTCCTAGCTATACGCTTTAACTGAAATGAAAAAGAAGTTAGTATTTCTCTCTTTCATATTATCGCTTCTCGCCTTTTGCCTCACCTATGGCGAGGGTGTCGGTGCGGCACGAGACCAAGAAATACAGTCAGAGGTCATCGAACCTTCGCCACTGCCAATATGGAGAGACAATATAAGCTCTTCTGAAAACGTTATCTCCAGCAACCAGACTTTTGAGATGAAAAACCCAACTTTTGAAGAGGTCAGGGATTTTATTCTCAAAGACCCTACCAGCCGGAAAATATTCGTACTTAATAAATATGAATGCCGCCACTTCGCCACTGATGTAAATAATAACGCTGAGGCCGTCGGGATAAGATGCGCCTTCGTACTCCTCTGTTACAGGAACGGTCAACATGCTGTTGTTGCCTTTGACACTACTGATAGGGGCTTGATTTATATCGAACCTCAAACCGATGTGTCAATCGAACCTGAAGTTGGTGGCAAATACCAGGGAGAGGAAATAATAGAGATTCTCATTAGCTGGTAAAAAGGCGGAGTGCAAGTCTCATTCAAGCAAGACATATTAAACGAAGGGGGCTGA
>DATLAD010000019.1:0-10424 GCA_035527575.1 Dehalococcoidales bacterium | reverse complement strand
AACGGATTGCTAACACATTAACCGGTCGCTTTTTCTATATCGCGGAAGAAGGCCGGCCTGAACGGGTCCCACCTGCCCACGAGCTTATCATAGGCGGGCCCGGGGAACGTCTCTTTGAAAATACGATAGTAATACAGTTCCTCTACGGAGGACAGGTGCGGATTCCCCTCAATGTTGTTGAATTCATCGAGCTCGGCCGGTGATACTGCCTTCTCGGCCTGCGACCGCATGATGTAGGCCACGCCGGAGCCCTGAGCGAAGAACCGCTTGGTCTGGTAGATAATATGGTCGGGCAGGCGGCCCTCAAACGCCTGGCGTACTATCCACTTGCCGGTCTGCTCTTCCCCGTGAATTTTATATTGTATCGGTATTTTTAGACTGAAATCCATCACTTTAGCATCGAGGAAAGGAGTGCGGCTCTCATAGGAATTAGCGGCATTTAATCTATCAAGCCTCTGCAGGGCGGTATTGTGGGCTACATTGATAAGCTTGTCGACGATGCTGGCAACCTCCTCCGGGTTGCTTCCGTTCTTGAACTGGCCGTCATACCCGCCGAAGAACTCATCGGCGCCTTCACCGGTGAACACGACCCTGGTATGCGGTTTGATAAAGCGCCCGGCCAGAAAATTGGCGATTGCGCCATGGACACAACTCTCCTCGTACATCTCCTGGTGATGAATCGCCAGGGGCAGTATTTCCTTGATTTCCTTTTCGCCGAACATCAAAACATGATGTTTGACACCCAGATATTTAGTGACATCCCTGGCCAGCGGCAGGTCCTGACCTTCTTCCATGCTCACCGTAAAGCATTCGATATCCTGTTTTATCTCGTGGGCCATGTAGGCGATCAGGCTGCTGTCCAAGCCGCCGCTGAGGAGGACCCCACCCACGGCATTGTCCTTCATGCGCTTCTCAGTGGCTTCCATGAGCAGTTCTTTCAGCACCCTTTTGCCCTGCTCGTAATCTTCAAACTCCGGTGTTTTAACAGCTTCCGATGCATATTTTTTAAATCCCTGCTCGCGGGAATAAACGTATCCCGGAGGGAATTCTTTCACATCGTCGGCAAGACCTACCAGCGCCTTGGCTTCGGAGGCGAAGCAAAGTTTGCCGTCGCTGTGGCCGTAGTATAGAGGTTTAATACCCGCCCAGTCGCGGGCCAGTATCATCTGCCCGCAGTCCGATATCGCGCAGGCGAAGTCTCCATCCAGTTTCCCGGCAAACCTGACACTGTATTTTTTATACAGATCGAGTAATGCCCCGGCATCGGTTTTGTCTCCCTTCTCCGGATTGTAGACACGCCCGTCAATAATGGCGGCTTTCTCGTCTTCGCTGGCGTGGTGTGAACCGGGCTTGCAGTCTGCGCCCACGTTCAACTCCAGGCATCCCAGGTTTACCTGTCCTGCCCGGTTTATCCAGGTCTCGTCCGGGCCGCGGTATTGTATCTTCTCCAGCATTTGCTTGAGTTCGCCGTCGTCTTTTCCAAGTATTCCCGCAATTCCAGCCATAGTATTACTCCTTCTCCAAAATAATACACCCAACAACAGATTGGTCAGGCAGCCTCAAACTCCTCCAGAACCTTGATAGCCTCGAAGCCGTCGGCGCAAAAGGCGTCGGCGCCTATTTCCCTGGCATATTCATCGGAGACAGCCGCTCCTCCGATAAGGACTTTAACTTTATCTCTGAGGTTGTTTTCTTTCAGCGCTTTGATGACGGTTTCCATTTCCGTCATGGTGGTGGTCAGCAGGGCGGAAAGACCGAGGTAATCAGGCTGCTCTTCCCTGACCACGCTGATTATTTTATCCTCCGGTACGTCGATGCCGATGTCGTTAACCTGATAGCCGGCGCCCTTGAGCAGGATGGCCACGATGTTCTTACCGATATCGTGAATGTCCCCTTTGACCGTGGCGATAACGAATTTTCCCTTGGTTTCCACGTTCGATTCATCGAGGTACGGTTTCAGTATATCCATAGCCGCGCCGACGGCGTCGGCTGAGGCCAGCATGTCCGGTATGAAGTATTCCTTGGTGGAAAATTTTTCGCCGACAACTTCCATTCCCGGAGTAAGAGACCTGGTGATAATCGACTCCGGGGAAATGTCGCTGGACAGGGCCGACTCCGTCAGTTCCAGCACACCCGGTGTTCCGGACAGCGATTCGTCGATACCCATATCGTCACGGGTCTTCCTTCCCTGTATTACGTTTTCTTTCAACCGGTTCAGAATATCTTCACTCATGATTATTTTCCCCCTTTATAGACATTCAGCCTGGGCAGCAGACCGGGTATTTCCCGGAATATTCTGGCGGTGGTATCCGGGTCGATATGCTCTACGGGTCTTGCCCTGAGCTCCTGTAAACGCTGGTTGGCTAAAGCGAATACGCTATCGCTATCGCCGTCCCCTTCGAAAGGATAGGGCGGCGATATTTCGCCGCTGCGCATGACCGGACGGATATAATTAATGAACATCTTTTGCGGTGTGGCTACCACTTCCCTTATCTGTTTCTTGACGGTATCAAGCTCCTGTTCGTTAATGCGCGGCGATTTCAGGAAGAATTTAATCATCTGGAAATGCGCATCGTCCAGGACAGCCTGGAGCAGACAGAACACGGAGTTGCAGTCCAGCAGGCCGAAGGCACAGTGCAGGAATTGCGGGCCGCTTAACGCGGCCACGATATCGGAGAACAGCCTCTCAATTGACGACTGCTGTCCGGGTATTTTCGTATCGCAGACGCCCGAAGTAGAGTAGTTCGGCAAGCCGTAAAATCGCGCCATCTGCACGCAGTCGATATTATACTGGCTGGTCTCTATCGACCCGTAGGAATCGCCCAGAGTGTCCATCCTCGCCCTCACCGGCACGCTGCCGTATAGTACCGGCGTCCCCTTGTTAACCAGCTGGCCGAGGGTTATGCCGGCCAGGACCTCGGCGTTAATTTGAGCCATGATGCCGGCTTCCTTGATAGGCGCGGAGGTCCCGGCCTGCGGTGACGATGATACCACTATGGGCAATCCTCTTTTACACACTTCCATGAAGGTTTCGGTGGTATCATCGACGAACTGCAGCGGGCTCTTTACCAGGCAGGTGATAAACGATATCAAGGGATTCTCTTCGAGTTTATCCGGGCCGCCGGCAATAATCTCCGCCATTTTAACCACGTTGTCCAGTTGTTTCAGGTTGGTCAGGCCGGACATGACATGCTTGGTGGTGTTGTTCAGGCAGGCGAAGAACTTGTTGACGTCCTTGTTATCTTCGTTGATGTCTTTATCCTGGATATTGACCGTCCGTATATAGCCGTCGACGGTTTCCAGGTGCTCGCAGACATGCGCCGAATCGCACAAATCGGCCACCATGCCGCGCCGCGGCTGAAATTCAGGTACCCTGATTTCTTTTTCGGGGTCGGACTTATTGACGTAGGTTGGAAAATCGACATCCAGGCAGGTATTCGTTTCCGAGCCGGTAATGAAGAAGACCTTCGCCTCATCCCCCTTCATAACAAGGGCATTATCCGGGTTTCTGGCCCCCAGTGTGACCGTCTTGGGCGCGCTGTCAATAGCATCCATAACCAGCTTTTCGGGAATCTTCACATGCCAGCAGGGAATATCGCTGCCGGAAACACTTGTAACCTCGGCCCCGCGGCTCTGAAAAATCTCGGCTGCCTTTTTGTTAAAGCACAGCAGCCCCGGGTCGGTTAGTATCTCGATAGAGGCATCGTGAATCTGCCGAACCTGCTCTCCGGATAGTCTTTCTATTGGATTATTAACTAATATCCCTTCTCTGGGCACTTCGCTCCTCCTTCTGATATGCCGTCGGCGGACAGATGCTAAGTAACGCCGGAGTCATGGTTATTCAATGCTTCTATCACGGATACGGCATGCAAACCGTCGGCGCCGTAGCCGTCGGCCCCAATGCTCTCGGCATACTCTTTAGAGACCGGCGCCCCCCCGATGATTATCTTAACCTTGTCCCTGAGACCATTTTCCTTAAGCGCCTTAATCGTGTCTTCCATGTTTACCATGGTGCTGGTGAGCAGCGCCGAAAGCCCGAGAAAGTCCGGCTTCTCCTTGCGGACGGCCTCGACGATATCCCGGGATTCGACGTCGTTTCCGAGGTCTTTTACCAGGTAGCCGGCACCCCGCAGCAGTATCGATACGATATTCTTGCCGATGTCGTGGAGGTCCCCCTTCACCGTAGCGATGAGTATCTTACCCTTGGGCTTGACTCCGCTTTTAGCCAGGTGCGGCTTCAATATCTCCATAGCGGCTCCTACGGCCTCAGCCGAGGCCAGCATATCCGGTATATAATATTCCTCATTCTCAAACTTCTGCCCCACAACCCCCATCGACGCCGTGAGTCCTTTGTTTATAATGTCAGAGACACCCACATTCGAGGCAAGCGCTTCTTTAATAAGCTCGGTCACCCCGGGTTGGCCGACCATGCCCTCGTCAATACCTTCGTCATCCTGCGTGACCCGTCCCTGGATAACATTCTTTTTTATCAATTCGATAATATCCTCAGACATTCCTGTCTCCTCTCGTATCAACAGTATGTGTCAGTCCACGATACCCTTTATCTCCGATAATACGCGGTTTCTTACCTCATCAGGCAGGCCGGCAGCAGGACTTTCCAGAATAGTCTTTACTGTTTCGGCAGCCTTTTCCCAGGTAGCCTTTCCACCCCTCTCCTCCCATTTTTCGCGACTATTCCTGTCACTCAGGGTCGGTTGATAGTGCTCTTTACGCATAAAACGTCGCGTGTGCCTGGCGGTGACGAAATTACCGCCCGGCCCTATCTCCTTAATAATGTCGTAAGCCAGGGTTTCTTCATCTACCCTGATACCCTCGACCGCCCTCATCACCATGCCCAGTATTTCATTATCGATGACGTACTTTTCATAGCAGGCAGTCAGGGCGAACTCCATCAGGCCGGCGCTGTCATGGATAAAATTAGCGCCGGACAGGGCGCAGAGCAGGTTGGTGATGGCCGATTCATAGCCGCTCTGGGCATCCAGCGTCTTGGAGTCCGTCATGCCGCCGGTGGCATAATAGGGCAGCTTGTAAAACCGGGCCATCTGGGCACCCGCAGCATTGAGCAGTCCCATCTCCACGGAACCGGCGATATACTTATAATCGCGGAGGTCCGTGTTCGTAGCTACGGAGCCGAAGATAGCCGGCGTGCCGGGGTTAACGGCCTGCGCCAGCATTACCCCCATCAACGAGTCCACCGTCTGGACGACCACGTTACCGGCCAGCGTCACGGGTGAAGTGGCCCCGCACAAAGGTTCCGCGGGGCATACCAGCGGGATGCCACTCTCAGCCACGGCGACTACCATGTCGCCGTACTTGGCGTCGATGATAAAGGGGCTGATGCTGCAGGCTATTATGGAGATAATCTGGCGCTCCCGCAGCGCTTCCGGCGAACCGGCAACTATCTCGGCCATCTTGATGACCTGCCGCATGCCTTCGTGCGTATAGACGCCGCCCATGACGTGCTTGGTAGTATTATCTAAGCCGGTAAAGAACCGGTTGACATCAACCTCCTCAAACGGCAGTTCGTTAGGGTAGGTAGGCAGCAGGAAAAGATGGATATTGTCTAATTGGTCGACAAGTCTGGCGATGTTTTTCAGGTCGTCCAGGGTAGCCTGACGCCTTTCGCCGGTACCCGGCTCGTAGATGTAGAGGGCAGTGCCTCCGGTTCCGGTGTAAACCCGACTGCCCCCCAGATGAATGTCGTTTTTCTCGTCGCGACCGCAGAGCGTGACCTCTGACGGCGCTTTACTGATGAGTTCCAGCATCCTGTCACGTGATAGCCGTGCCCGGCGTTTCTCTCTATCCACAGTAGCGCCGGCTTTTTCCAAGGCTGTCAGAGCTGAATCGGAATTAACCTCACAACCTATTTCTTCAATTATACGCAGTACTGTTTCATTAATCCTCGAGATATCTTCGGGGGTAAGGAGTTTATAGCTGCCCCCTTCAAGTCCTTTTCGAATCATCCTCTAATACTCTATCTCCTCCTGCCCGGGCAGTCTTTTTTAAAACAGGTAGTGCACGGGTTATATTCTTCAATGCCATTTCCGGGCCGGCCGATACCGATAATGCCGGATACCGATTTCCGTGGTATCATCAGCATGCTCTCTGTCAGCCTTATACCAGTCGTGTCACCGTCCAGAGCGCGGAAGACCGGTTCCTGCTGGCTTACTGCCCAATCGCAGTAGCCCGGGCTGAAACGCCGGCTGGTAACCAGGCCCTCGATACCGGCATCGTTTTTTATCCTATCTTCAACCTGGGCGGCCAGCTTTTCCGCCGTACCCGAGCCGATTGCGTCGAGTACGGTCGCCTGGAGCACCAGGCCCTTCTCCGCCAGGTAAGCCACCAGGTCTTCCAGGTAATTACCTATCGTCAGGGCAAAAACGGCCGCCATCTCGCACCGCTCTAACATCCTGGCAATCGTCCGGCTTTCCAGGATAATCGAATCCCCGATATCAATACGATTTCCGTCAACAGATACGATATCCCTGATTTTATACGAGTATGACGGCGCGATAAGGTCGTGATAATTCTCGATGTAATCGTCCACCAGGGAATTGATACGGGCGGACGGCTCATAATCATCGACGTAACCGATGCGGTTCAGTATTCCCTGTTTATCAATATTAATCTGGTTATTCATGGCGGGCATGTTATTATCCCCTTTCTTTCATCGGAAGAAGGACTCGATGCACATACGTTCCCTGTCTACGGGATAAATGAGCGCTAAATGGGGAAAATTGGGGAGTACCTCAAGAGGCGGGGTGTTCAACTCACATACAACCGGTGGGTAGGAAAGACCGAGGAAAGCGATGCTTAAAGACCTGGTAAACAGCCTATTGCTGATGGACTGCTTAATCTTAGAAGCACTGGAATCAACAAGATGAGGTAAGATTCACAGGTACGTAGAACAGAGTCCCCAGACAACACGTCTCACTTACGTCTTCAGGTCATACTATCTCTCCTTGAAAGATTTTACACTCCTTCCCTTTGCTGACGGGTTTATCATACCACCCTCTGGTACTAATGTCCAATGCCGACCGGGGTACTTTGGCGTCCCTGCTCTGGTATGCATTAACAAACACGACATCAACGAGGACAACACCCATCAGATTGAGCACTACTGTCTCAGGCAGGGAATAGAGGTAGCTGCGCGGGTTCCATTTGATAATGCGGTGACTGAAGCCATGGTGCGCGGTTTGCTAGTGGTGGAGTATGCCGGTAATGGTATAGCCGGCGAACGGCCTTTGAATTTTGAAGATGAACTGCGTAATATATATTCGAAGATAAAAAGGTGCGCCAAATTTCACGCCTAAGGTTTAGGCTCAACACTATTGCTTAAAAAAGGAACGCTTGTGCATTGGTGACAATAATCTATGATTATCTCTATAGCATTCGGGTTTTGACGTCTATGTAATTGGGTAGTATAGTAGAATAACACAAAAAATAAGCGCTGGTCTGCCCAAGTCAGGTAGCTCCTGGATAAACTGGGAAAAAGGAGGTACATCATAGGGAGAAATGATATGTATATTAAGGCAGCAGAGAAGCTGGGTTACCCGGGTTCTGCAAGTTGTATCAAGTATTTAAAGGTACTATTTACGCCTGAAGAGGGCAAATTGCTCCTCGAGTTCCTTGAGCCGGCGACTTGCGAACAGGTAGCGAAAAGATTGAACATCGATGAGAAGAGCCTTCAGGAAAAGCTTGAAAATTTTAAACGCAGAAGGTTGCTTTTCCATGGAAAGACAGAGTATATCTTTCAGTTTGGAATACATGTATTTTTCGCCCGTATCCCTCATGCTAAGGATGAATATATTCCTCCTGGGTTCTGGCAGGCGTGGAGTGAGTTCCATCCGGAAGAAATTGAGCGAATGACGAGTGGAATTATTAGCCGTTTACAAAGTGCTCAGGCCGCAGGAGCGCCGGGGAACAGGATTGTCCCGAACCGATTGGCCATTGCCGCCAGCCCCAAGATTCGCCCGGAGCAAGTCCTCTGGTATGAAGATATGGCACAGATGCTCGCCAGGGAAGAGATGATAGGCATCGTTGAATGCCCATGCCGTAAAGAATTTCATAACTGTGAAAGACCGCTAATGACGTGCTACTACTTCAATAAGCATACGCTGGAGCAGGACGTCAACGAATATTCCGTTATGAAAAAACTCTCGGTGGAAGAAGCAATAGCATATTCGGACCAGGCCGAGATAGGCGGACTTATGCACCTGATGGGCAACTATGCCGGAATTCCAGAATATGTAATGTGCCATTGCTGTGAATGCTGCTGTGTGGTTTTGGGGCCTGCCATCCGTTCCGGCAGGCTGCGTCAGTTGTATTCCCCCAGCCGATACCTGGCTACTGTGGATACGGATCTCTGTGTTGGTTGTCAGCAATGCGTCGAAAGATGTTTCTTTAACGCCATCGAGATGCGATTGACCTTAAACTCCAAGAAGAAAAAGGCACGCATCCTTAAAGACTACTGTATGGGATGTGGCTCTTGCATTCTCGGGTGTAAGCAGAAGGCGTTAACATTTGAACTGGTAAGACCCCCGGAGCATATACCGAGTCAACCGCCTGCCCGTATTGATATGGCAGCAATGCCTGGAATGAGATGGATGAGAGAAGAATCTCTCAAATAAGCTAAACTTTAATAGAAACATCAGCATAACGCTGTCGGCGAGTATTGGATTGAGGACGGGTTCTGCCAGGGGAACCCAGGGTGCAAACACTGAAGTCCCCTTCTGTGACTTAGCTCGAGAGGTAGTCGGGTAAGTGGTATCAAGCTCCTATTTCCTGCTCTTGTCAGAAGACCACAAGACCGTGCGTATAACCTCGAAATAACCAATCCTCGAGGACAGACTTTCACATTACAAAATGAGCATGGCGTCGCCGAAGCTATAAAAGCGGTACTTCTGTGATATAGCTTCCTGATATGCCTTACCGATAAGCTCCCGGCCACCGAAAGCCGTAACCAGCATCAGCAGGGTCGACTTCGGCAGGTGGAAGTTCGTGACCATAGCATCCACCATACGGAAACGGTGTCCCGGCAATATGAACAGGTCCACCCAGTCATGAAAAGGCTTTAGCTCCCCGTGTTTACTGACCCGGGCCGCCTGCTCCACGAGCCTCACCGTAGTGGTGCCGATACAGATAATCCTGCGCCCCTCCCGCCTGGCCCGTGACATTTCATCAGCGACATCTTTATCGATTACGCCGTATTCTTTGTATATCGTGTGCTTACGAGGGTCATCCTCGGCGACAGGCCGGAACGTGTCCAGTCCCACGTGCAGGGTGATAAATAGACAGCGCGCGCCTTTCTGCTCAATCTCCTGCAACAATCCAGGCGTGAAGTGCAGGCCGGCCGTCGGCGCTGCTACGCTGCCGGTCACCCTTGCATAGACCGTCTGATAGCGCTCCGGGTTTTCCAGAGGCGTGTGAATATACGGCGGCAAGGGGACTTCACCCACTGACATTAAGAGCGATTCATCGGAGAAACGTATTACCCTGATGCCGCTATCCCCCACCCCGATAACCTCGGCCAGAACCACCTCACCAGGCCTGTCAATTGATAAAGCATCGCCTGCTATTTGAACCTTCGCCCCGATTTGGAGTCGGCGGGCGGGTTTCGCCAGCGCCTCCCACACGTTATTATCCGTACGCCG
Organism: Dehalococcoidales bacterium; assembly: GCA_035527575.1. Classification (GTDB taxonomy): domain Bacteria; phylum Chloroflexota; class Dehalococcoidia; order Dehalococcoidales; family RBG-16-60-22; genus JAFGPF01. Next base: position 750 of record DATLAD010000019.1, on the reverse strand, counting down.
CAGCAGCAATATCTCCACCCTGCCGCCGCTGCCGGCCCTTCTGCCCTTGAGCCGGGCGGGAATGACGCGGCTGTCATTGAACACCAGTACATCGCCGTCATGCAAGTAACTGGCGATATCAAAGAATCGCCGGTGCTCTATGGAAACCTCCCGCCGGTTCAGCACCATAAGACGGGAATGGTCTCTCGGTTCGATGGGAATCTGGGCGATAAGCCCGGTGGGAAGAGTATAGTCGAAATCGCTTGTCTTCATGAATGTTACCCGAATTGTTCTTATATCATGATACTGTGTGGACGGTTTAAAGGCAATTCAGAACCGGGGATGATATAATAGTTATAGCGCGATAAAGGGAAATGAAAATGCCGAAACCGGATATAAACTCATGCTCCGCCTGCCCTTACGGGCCGCCGGCATGGCGTTATAAATGCCGCGAATGCGGGCATAAGTTCGAGATGCCGGCGCCGAAGGGCCCTTCCGAAGAAAAGAGTCGCGCCTGCCCCGAGTGCCAGAGCAAGGACATAGCGAGGGTGAATATCGTAAAGTCCGAGGCCTGCCCGCCCGGTGGCTGATAACATAACTCAAAAGGCCGTGAGCCTGGATTGACTGTGCTGACCTCACCCCCGTTTTTATGGTGAACCTATCCCCCTGTATCCCCCTTCCCTTGGGTATTTATGAAGGGAAGGGGGAATAATATAAAAGAGGGGTTTCACCCCTCTTAGACACCCCTGTTTGTTTTAAGGGGGGCTGGCG
>DATLAD010000018.1:0-13863 GCA_035527575.1 Dehalococcoidales bacterium | reverse complement strand
GGTTAAAAGAATCAGGAGGTCCGGCTCGAAGGTTATTTTATCCAGTGGGGCAAAAACAGCATAGTTAACGGTTCCCTTTGCCAGGTTGGGATTGTACTGAAAGAGCTTTTTATTAGCGCGGGCGTCCTGAAAGAGCTCCAGTTTTACTCCCAGTTCGCCGCTTGCTGCGGCAGAAGGAGCATCGGTCACCATCCCCAGGGTTTGGGCTCCGAAGCATATTTCATTCTCTTTGGTGAAATAAAAAGGTGCCCCTCTTTTCTGGGCTTCGCCGAGCATTTCACAGAGAGCCAGTTTTTTATCCAGCTGCTCTATACCTTCCGGTTTGCGAAAAAGGTACTTGACGCCTACCGGCGGCTTCTCCAGATTTAATTTGCCGAAGATAGACAGGTCTGTTTGCAACGGTTTCATTATTGACCTCCCTTCGTGCCGGGTCAGCCTGTTTGACTTTTCACTCAATTATAGCAGATACAGGCAACCTCGTTAACAATATATTAGCAAAAAAGGGAAATGTCCACGGGTAAACAGGCTTCTTTAAGCCGGCGGGGGATTGACAACATATGGTATAAGACATATACTTTGAAAAACGGAACAAACTTTTCATTATTTCTTTGTTATTTCACTGAGTTAAGAAGCGATTATGTCCAATACGATTTTTCGTGCCGCCAGTATCCTTTTATGCCTGAGTGATGGCATAAACACCGTGTCCGATATTGCCGAACACACTAAAATAAGCAAAACAACCGTGCATAGACTGCTCACGGCGCTTGAAGAATCGCAGTTGGCTATGAAAGACCCCCTTAATCACCGTTATTATCTGGGGCATCTTATAGCCCATATCGGCTCGCAGCTGAAGACAACCCATGAGCATATGATAATATGCGCCACGGACGAGTTAAAACACCTGTCGGATTATACTGAAGAGACAGTCTCACTGGGTATCCAGGTCGGCATTCAATATCTGAGTTTATGTGAAATCCCGAGTAAGCATGACCCCATTATCATCATCGAAAGTAGAAGAATGGTACCGCTTCTAGCCGGAGCGACATCTAAAGTTTTACTTTCGCAGCTTAACGACGAAGAGATGGAACTGATTCTGCAGTTCATAAAACTAGAGCCCATAACGGACCATACCATCACCGATAAGGAAAAATTTATCGCGGATGTGAAGCAGGCCAGGCAGCAGGGATGCGCTATCACTTATGGTGAAAGACTTCCCGGGTTTATAGGCATGGCTGCCGCCGTCTGTAATTATACCTGTCCTGCCGTTTTAAACATTTTAGGGCCGGAAATACGCCTGAAGCCGAGGTTAAACGAGTTTTTAGAAGAGTTGAAGGCAAGCGCCGGCCGCGTTTCTCGAAATATCACCAAGATTTTTCAATTAAAGGAGGCAAAATGAACTGATTAAAGAGATAATAAGAGATAATAGAAGTACCTTACAGTATTTATGATTTCAGCAGGTCATACCCATGTATCAGAAATTCTAGTACTATCAAGGAGGAAGCAGAAGTGAAAAAGTTCTTTTTAATTACATTGATGATTGCCATAGCCGCTGTGATTATTTTAAGCGGTTGTGGCTCGGAACCAGCGGCGCCTTCCCCGGCGCCTTCTCCAGCACCGGCACCCACTCCCCCACCTGCACCTGCAAAAATAGAAATAATCTACACCGACCACTCACCGGGAACGGCTGCGGGGGCCTTGTTATTTGACAACGAGTATATCCCGAAATTAAAGGAAATGGTCGGTCCCGAGATTGCCAGTAGAATTGTATACACGTCTTACCATGCCTCGTCTCTGTATCCCTATGCCGAGCAGGTAAATGCCGTACAGCAGGGCCTAGCCGATATTACTATCTGGTCGAACGCCTTTGAGGTCGAGCGCGCCCCTCTCACCGACATAATGGACCTTCCTTTCATGGGATGGAGAAGTTCGGGAGTGTCCACGCAGGTCTGGGAAGCAATGGAGGCCACGATTCCTGAGTTAGCTGCCGAGTGGGATGACTTTGTCGTGGTCGGTCGGTGGAACGGCCTGAAGCGCGTCATTGCCGCGAAATCCGATGCCAAACTCCCCGCGGATTTCAAGGGCTTGAAGGTAATTGCCTCCGGCGTGGTTGGCGATGTCTTCAAGAGTGCCGGTGCCGCAGCGTTACAGCAGGCCCCGGCTGACTGGTACACCTCTCTCGACAGGGGACTGGCTGATGCCCTTTGCACCGGTATCTCCATGTTTCCTATGTTCAAATTAACCGAGGTGACCGACTACGTGGCTAACTTCCCGACGGGCGACCTGGGGTATGTCGGCTCCACCTGGATAATGAACAAGGAGAAGTTCGCCAGTATGCCTCCCACCATGCAGAATGCTATAATTCAACTGCGCACCTGGGTAACACAGAAAATGATAGAAAACGATGCCATGGAGACAGCTAAAGGAGTACAGGCCTGCATCGACGCCGGGATGACCATGACGAGTTTCACCCCGGACGAAGAACAGCTCTGGTTCAACACAGCGTTACCTGTTCACCAGCAGTGGATTAAGGACGGAGAGTCCAAAGGCGTACCGCGCCAGAAGATCTATGATGCAGCCAAGTACTGGATTGGCGTTTACGAAACAGGTAAAACGAAATAGATAACTCATACCTGCTGAAACTTGCCTTATGTCTGCAATCCGGCCTCGTTGAGGGGTCGGATTGCAGACGGGATAAAATATATGCCAGCCGGAGCCTTTCAGGTAAAGGTAGTGGCTGTTGTACAATAAACAGACAGGACTGATGTGCCTATGAGCGAGAATAAACCGGTTAATATCTATACTAAATGGGTTAGTAATATAAGCCACAAAGTAGCCTATTTTGGCGCTGTTATGATGCTGGCGATGATGTTGCTTACCGTAAGTGACGTTTCCCTTCGCTATTTTTTCAATTCGCCCATAAATGGAAGTTACGAAGTTACCGAGCTCCTGATGATACTGGTTTTTGCACCGGCGCTAGCCTGGACTGCCGTTAAAGGAGCTAATGTTAAGGTAGATTTGATTGTCAACCACTTTCCCGGCAGAACCCAGGGAATTTTTGATAGCGTTACCTGCACTTTCTGCCTGATAGTTACTGCCGTTATCACCTGGTTTACCGTGCCGCAGACCATGTTTGTGTACCGTATAGAGACGGTCAGTGACCAGCTTGATATACCGTTTTACCCGTTCTATATCATTGTCGCTATCGGGTTTTTCCTGCTACTTTTTGCTCTGGTAACGAGTTTGATCGATTTTATTAAAAAGGCGGTTAGAGGATGAGTCCCGAACTATTAGGTCTTCTCGGTATCGTTGTCCTGATAATTCTGCTGTTTTGTCGTATGTGGATCGGTTTCGCTATGGCTTTTGTCGGCCTCATCGGCCTGATTTTTTTATACGGGTTCGATAAAGGAGTGATTCCACTGGCCACCATACCTTTTAACCGCGTTAGCTTCTATCCCATTTCGGCGCTCCCGCTCTTCGTCCTGATGGGTGTGGTGGTCGGTGCCGCCGGGTTGAGCGGGGACCTGTATCACAGCGCCTATAAATGGCTGGGGCGGCTCCCCGGAGGGCTGGCTATATCGACCGTCTTTGCCGCCGGCGGCTTTGCCGCGATAACCGGTTCCAGCACGGCTACGGCGGTTACCATGGGCAAGGTAGCGCTCCCGGAAATGGCGAAATATAAATATGACCCCAAACTGGCCGCGGGCACCGTCGCAGCCGGGGGCACACTGGGTATTCTCATCCCCCCCAGTCTCGGCTTCATACTGTATGCCATTCTCACCGAGCAATCGGTCGGCAGATTGTTTATGGCGGGCATAATTCCAGGTATTCTGGAGATGCTTTTCTATACGGCTTTGATTTTAATAATGTGCTTAATAAACCCGAATATGGGGCCGCGCGGTCCTAAAGTAGCTTTTAAAGAAAAGATTTCCTCGCTGAAAAATATCTGGCCGGTGATGCTGTTGTTCCTTCTGGTTATCGGCGGCATCTACGGCGGTATTTTTACCCCGACCGAAGCCGGCGCCATCGGTGCCTTCGGCGCCATGGTCATTGTTCTGGCAATGCGCCGGCTTAATTTTCGCGGTATCTTTAACACGACAATGGAGGCGGTCGAGATTACCGGCATGATTCTGCTTCTCATGGTGGGGGCTTTTATCTTTGCCAACTTCCTGGCGGTAAGCAAGTTGCCCTTCGTTCTGGCTGACCTGGTTATTAGCGTATCCGTACATCCCTACATTGTCCTTACGGCCATCATAATTCTTTATATCATTCTTGGCATGTTCCTGGATATTTTCTCTTCAATACTTCTCACCATACCGATTCTTTACCCGGTTGTTATCGCCATGGGTTTTGACCCGATATGGTTCGGGGTGATAATGGTGAGAATCATGGAAATCGGCCTGATTACGCCGCCGATTGGCATGAACGTTTTTGTAATGGCATCAGTTACCGATATCCCTCTGGGCACGATTTTCCGTGGCATCGTGCCTTTTGTGTTTGCCGATTTTCTGCACGTCGCCCTGCTGGTGGCTGTGCCGCAGATATCGCTGTTCCTGCCCAATACTATGTTCGGAAGATAATGACTCTTCTAACTACGTAAGACTTCCGGGCTGGCAGCAAATTAGCTGGCTGGAATGAAAAATCCCCCGAAAATAACTTCGGGGGATTTCTTCTTTCTTTGGTAGCGGGGGTTGGATTTGAACCAACGACCTCCGGGTTATGAGCCCGACGAGCTACCACTGCTCTACCCCGCGTTGAGACGCATCTTTAAGTATAGACCCTGACAGACGGCGTGTCAACCCTGCGATAGCTGCTGGCGCTTGCGGTGGTTTTCAATAAAACGCCGGGCGAACCTGTCGCGGCCCAGGACGAGGTCGGTCGCCAGTACCGATGGCCTGACCTTGGCGGCATCGACTATTAATGCCGTGGCACCGGCGGCGATAACCATGGACAGCCAGGTGTTATTGATTACGGGACGGTCCGGCATGCCGAAGGAGATGTTACTGGCGCCCATGGTCATGTTCACCCCCAGCTCCTCCCTGATACGGCGGATTGCCTCCAGGACGTCCTTGCCGGAATTCGCCTCGGCGCCGATGGCGAAGGTCAGCACGTCGATAACTATATCCTCCCGGGGGATACCGGCTTTCTCCGCGGCAGCGACGATTTTATGGGCGATGGCCACGCGGCGGTCGGCATTCTTGGGAATACCTTCGTCGTCCTGCACCAGGCCGACGACGGCCGCGCCGTACTCTTTAACCAGGGGCAGGACTCTCTTCAGGGAGTGCGTCTCGCCGCTGACGGAGTTGATAAGGGGTTTGCCCTTGTAGACCTTGAGAGCGGCTTCGATAGCGGCCGTGTTGGGGCTGTCGATACAAACGGGGGCGTCTACCGCCTCCATCACCGCTTTCACCGCCTTCGGCAGGAGGGCGATGTCATCCACGCCGGGAGCGTTCACGTTGATATCTATGATATCGGCCCCCGCATTTACCTGCTCGATTGCCTCTTGGCGCACAATTTCAAGGTCGCCCGCCTTCAAGGCCTCGGCCAGCCTCTTCTTGCCGGTAGGATTGATGCGCTCGCCGATAAGCACGGTTGGCCGGTCGATAGAAATAATGACTTCTTTTTTGGCGCTTGATACTTTGGTTTCCATAGGTCTATTCTCCTGATTTTATTTATAGACGCCGTATTCTTTGGCGGCTTCCGTCATGGCCCGCAGATTGTCCGGGTTGCCTTCGTTCATGCCGGCTGCCCCGCTTAATATATAGCCGCCGCCTGGCGCGCAGACCTCGATGAGTTTGCGGCAGTATTCCTTAACATCCTGCGGGGTGCCCGTATGCATCATCGAAGCCGGCACGTTACCGGCAATGCAGGCCGTATCGCCGAGAACCTCTTTAGCCCTGGCCATATCCGTGTCCTCAAAACTCCATAACATCGAGCCCCGGGGCAAATCCCTGATAATCTCAAGTCGCGCCCCGTATCTACCCTCGGCGAAGGGGAATGGGACGATGCCCTCGTTAATAATACCAAGGAGAACCTTTTTAAAGGTGGGCCAGTAGAAGGTTTCAAACTGCTTGGTGGACATGAAGGTCTGGTCGCCTTTGTGCAGCGGCATGAAGGAAAACGGGCAACCGGAGGCATTAGCCGCCGCCACCGCCGACCTGATAGCCATAGGTGCTAATTTCTCCATGGTCTCGTGGAGTTTATCCGGCTGGCGGTACATATCCATGATGGCGCCCTGGGTCCCCCGCAGCATGTCGGCAATCATGTCGAAAGGCGCACCACTCATGCCGCCGCCGCGGACGGAGGGGAAGCCGGCTTCCAGGGCCGCCTGGTTGAACTCCATAACAGCCTTTTGCCAGAGGGCGCTCTCCTTACCGGCATCGATGAACATCTGAAATGCCGCCTGGAGGTCGGGGTTGTTGCCGATGGGCACGAAATATCCCATGGGTGTGCCCATCATGCCCGAAAATGGGGAGAGTTTCCGCAGGGGCTCGAAAACCCCCGAGATGCGGGGCAGGAAGACCCTCAACCAGAACTCCGTGGGATTTTCCAGGAAAGCGTCATATTCGTCGGCCTTCATGTACTCACCCTCGATGAACTGGTATAAAGACGTACCTGCTGGCAGGCCGTGGCCCGGCCACTTGTGTAGCCTGTGGTCAATCATTTCCAGCACTTTGGCCGGCAGGACAAGACCGGGGCCGGTGAACGAGTCCATGTCGAACTCGCGGATGAATTTAAGCCATGCCTGCTTCATCTTCTCGTAATCATACATGACGTCACGGAGGGTCATGCCGGCGTAGTGGGCCGGGTAAAACCCCGATGGCAACAGCACCGGCACGCGGTCGGGCTTTTCCAGTTTGACGGCTTTAATAAATCTCGTGGCGCGCTCTATATAAAGCTTTTCCGCCTCTTTGCTGGCGAACTTGACGTCCGGCGAAAGCCAGCGTTTAAATCGCTCTTCCCGCTTTTCCTCCCAGGTCATGTCCGCCCATTTCTTTTCCGTTTCCATATTCCGCATCTCCATAAATATATTATATTCTATTTATACACGCCGTATTCCTTGGCGGCGTCCATCATGGCATGGAGATTGTCCGGATTACCTTTACTTATTCCCGCCGCTCCGGTTAAAATATAGCCCCCACCCGGCCCGCAGGTCTCAATAAGCCGTCGGCAGGCTTCCTTGACCATGGCAGGCGTGCTGGTGACAAGCAGCGAGGCCGGCACATTTCCGGCGATACAGGCAACATCCCCGAGCACCCTCTTCGCTTTCGCCATATCCATGACCTCGAAGTACCAGACGACCGAAGACCGCGGCATATCTTTAATGATATCGAGTCGGGGCTCGTAATTGCCCTCGGCGAAGGGCATGGGCACCAGGCCTTCCTGAACCATGCCGAGCAGCACCTTTTTCAAGGTCGGCCAGTAAAACTCCTCGAACTGCTTGCCGGACATGAAGCTGTTATCACCTTTGTGTAGCGGCATCATGACGACCGGGCTCAGCGACATATCAGCCCCCCTCACCGCCCCCTTGACGATAATGGGGACGAGCCGTTCCATAGCCTCTTTAATTTTCTCTGGCTGGCGGTAAATGTCCATGACAATGCCTTGAGTGCCCCGGAGGACATCCGAGAGGTTATCGAACGGCGCGCCGGCCATGCCGCCACCGGCGAACGAGGCATAGCCTTCCTCCAGCGCCTCGCGGCTGACCTCGCCGACGGCGTCGCGCCACTTAGCGATTTCCTTGCCGGCTTCCAGCAGAGCTTCGAAAGCCTGCCGCACGTCTGGCCTGGAGAAAGACATCACCCAGCCGAGAGGATTGGTCAGGATGGGATTAAAAGGTGCAAGATACTGGAGCGGCTCCAGGGTGCCGGCGGTGCGTGGCAGGAAGACCCTCATCCAGTAATCCGTTGGGTTCTCTATAAAATCGTCGTACTCCTCCGGTTTCATGTAGACGCCCTCGACATACTGGTACATGGGGGCGTCATCCGGCAGGCCGTGGCCGGGCCATTTGTGCAGCTTGTGACCGATTTTCTCAATGACACGGCCGGGGTACACCAGACCGGGGCTGGATAAGCTATCCGGCTGAAAATCACGATTGAATTTCCGCCAGGCATCAGCCAGCTTCTGATAATCGTACATGACTTCTTTGAGAGAATAGCCAGCATAAGTAGCCGGGAGATAACCGGCGGGCAGCAGCACCGGCACGCGGTCGGGCTCTTCCAGCTTGACGGCTTTAATAAACCTCGTGACACGCTCTTTATAAAGCTTTTCCGCCTCTTTGCTGACGAACTTGACGTCCGGCGAAAGCCAGCGCTTGAACCGCTCCTCCCGTTTTTCCTCCCAGGTCATATCCGCCCAATTATTAACGTTTTCCATTTTCATACCTTTTCTAACAAAGTATTATAACACGTCACTGCGAAGCTGCTTTACATGTTATTCTGGCCCCGTATCGCTGTACGGGGTAAACTCCGGCCAGAATCCACTCCTTTGCCCCACCTCTGGATTCCCGCCCCCGTATCAAGTATGGGGCAAGCTTCGCGGGAATGACATTTTATAGGGTTAGAGATTGCTTCGTCACTGCGTTCCTCGCAATGACAACGGTAAATATCTTATTTTTTATACATGCCGTATTCCTTGGCGGCATCCATCATGGCGTGCAGATTTTCGATTTTTCCCTTGTCTATGCTGGCCGCCGCGCTCAGGATATAGCCGCCGCCCGGAGCGCAGGTCTCGATGAGCTTGCGGCAGCCTTCCTTGATATCCTGGGCCGTGCCCGTGACAACTATCGAGATAGGCAGATTGCCGGCGATACAGTTGTTTTTACCGACCGTTGCCTTGGCCTGGGCCATGTCCATATATTCGAAGTACCATACCATGGATGCCCGGGGCATTTCCTGGATAATTTCCAGTCGGGGTATGTAGTTGCCCTCGGCGAAAGGCATCGGCACCAGTCCCTCGTTAATCATGCCCAGGAGGACCTTTTTAAAGCTCGGCCAGTAGAAGGTCTCGAACTGCTTCGTGGACATGAAGGTTTTATCGCCTTTATGCAGCGGCATGATAACTACCGGCGCCAGGGCCATGTCAGCCGACGCCACGGCTTCCTGGACAACGATGGGCACCAGCTTGTCCAGGGCCTCGTGAATCTTCTCCGGCTGCCGGTACATATCCATGATAATACCTTTAGTACCGCGGAGCATATCGGTCAGCATGTCAAAGGGTGCCCCTGACATGCCGCCGCCGAATGGGGCGTAGCCTCTTTCGATAGCCTCCCGGGCCACCACGCTGATGGTCTTCTGCCATTTCACGACTTCTTCGCCGGCTTTAAACATGGTCCTGTAAGCCTGCTGTATCTTCGGGTCGGCGAACCGGCTCAGCAGGAAAATCGGAATGCCGATAAAGGCGGTGAGGTGCGGCAGGTTGGCCAGCGGCGCGAAAGCGCCCGCCTGGCGGGGCATGAAGGTCCTCAGCCAGAAATCGGACGGGTCCTGAATGAGCTTGTCATATTCGTCGGATTTCATGTACTCGCCCTCGACGAACTGATAGGCGGGGACATCGTCGGCGACGCCGTGTCCCGGCCACTTATGAATCTTGTGGTCAATCATCTCCAGCGCCGGGGCCGGCAGGACCAGCATGGGCCCGCTGAAGGTATCCATGTCACCGAAGTCGTTCATGAACTTCAGCCAGGCATCCCGCTGCTTCTCGTAATCATACATGACCGTCTTGAGGTCGTAACCGGCGTAATAGGCAGGAAAATAGCCCGTCGGCAGCATGCAGGGAACCCGGTCCGGCTCCTCCATCTTGATGACTTTGATGAACCTGGTCACCCTCTGTTTATATAGTTTTTTCGCCTCGGGGCTTTTAAACTTCACGCCCGGAGCCTCCAGCCACTTTTTAAATCTCTCCTCCCGTTTCTGTGCCGGGGTCAGCTCCGCCCAGTTTTTGACTGTATCCGCAATCGAGCCTGTGGGGTTATAATTATTGCGCATTGTCATCGCGAAAAGTCCTCCGTCAGTATTTTCTACTTGTAATAGCCATATTGTTCAACGGCTTCCATCATGGCATGCAGGTTCTCGGCATTGCCGTTATCGGCGCTGGCGCCGCCGCTCAGGATATAGCCGCCGCCGGGAGCGCAGTCCTCGATGAGCCGGCGGCAGTGCTCCTTCACCTGCCGGGTCGTGCCGGTAATCATTACCGAAGATGGTACGTTGCCGGCAATACAGGAGGTATTGCCCAGCAGCCTCTTCGCCTCCTTCATGTCTGTCTGGTCGAAGTACCAGACGACGCCGCTCCTGGGCATATCGGCGATATATTTCAGGCGGTTGTTGTACTTGCCCTCGGCGAAGGGGAACGGCACGAGCCCTTCCTCAATCATGGCCAGCAGCACCCTCTTGAAGGTCGGCCAGTAGAATTTCTCAAACTGGGCGTCCGACATGAAGACGTCGTCGCCCTTGTGCAGCGGCATCATAACAACCGGGCAGTCCGAAAATTCGGCCATGCGGACGGTCTGCTCGATAATCTGGGGCGTGATGTGCTCAATGTACTCGATAATCTTTTCCGGCTGGCGGAAAATGTCCATCATCGTACCGTGAGTACCCCGGAGGCCGTCGGCAAGACTGTCAAACGGAGCTACGGACATGCCGCCGCCCCATACGCTGGGGAAGCCCTCGGACAGGGCTATCTGGCTTATCTCCGTGACGGTCTTTCGCCACCTATCATAGTCATCGGCCAGGTCCATGAGTGTCTGGAAGGTCTTGCGTATTTCGGGGTCGGTAAACATGGCTACCCAGGTCATGCCGCCACCGAACATGCCGCGTAACGGCATCATCCTCTCGAAGGGCTTGAAAAGGCTGGTAGTGCGGGGCAGGTTGACCCTGATAGCGTAGTCCGTGGGGTCTTTCATGATGAGGTCGTACTCGTCCGCCTTCATGTACTCGCCTTCGACGAACTGTGTATACCAGGCATCCTCGGGCAGGCCGTGGCCGGGCCATTTCTGCATCTTGTTATCGAGGGCGTCCAGTATCCTGCCCGGCATGACCAGCCCCGGTCCATGGAAGGTATCCATGTCCGGGAAATCACGTATGAAGGTGAGCCAGGCACGCCTCAACTCGCTATAGTCATACATAATCGTGTGGAAATTCACGCCGATATAAGCGGCCGGGAAATAGCCAACAGGCAGCATGCAGGGAACCCGGTCCGGCTCTTCCATCTTGATGGCTTTGATAAACCTGGTTACCCTTTCCTTGTATTTCTTTTCGGCTTCCTTGCTCTTGAATTTCACGTTCGCGGGCGAGAGCCACCTCTTGAATCGTTCTTCTCTTTTTTCCTGCCAGGTCATATCTCCCCCTTTACTTTCCGGTTAAGTTAATAGACACCGTACTTTTTGGCGGCATCCATCATGGCGTGCAGGTTTTCCGCTTTAACTTCCGTGGCGCTGGCGCCGCCGGTTAAAATATATCCGCCGCCTTTACCGCAGACTTCTATCAGCTTACGGCAATATTCCCTGACTGCCCCGGGAGTGCCCGTACACATCAGTGAGGTAGGCACGTTGCCGGCCAGACATGATACGTTCCCGAGGACCTTTTTAGCCGCGGCCATGTCCGTCTGGTCGAACTGCCACGCCACCCAGCCCCTCGGTAAATCTTTCACCGCTTCGAGACGGTTGTTGTATTTACCCTCGGCAAAGAGCATGACCATGATACCTTCTTCAATGAGAGCCAGGACCACCTTTTTCAGGGAGGGCCAGTAAAATTTTTCGAACTGGGCGCTGGACATGAAGGTATCATCGCCCTTGTGCAGCGGGAATGTAACCATGATTCCGCCGGCCGCATTTACCGCGGATATGGTGTTTTTGATGGTAAAATCGGCTATTGCGTCCACGGCCTCCAGCACCCTGTCGGGACGGCGGTACATATCCATGATAATACCCCTGGTGCCTCTCAGAGCGTCCGACAGCGTATCGAAGGGTGCCATGGCCATGCCCCCCCTCATGGATGGGAAGCCAGCCGCCTCCGCCTCCCGGCCGAACCTGAGGATAACCTTCTGCCATGCCGCCATTTCTTTTCCGGCATCCACAAGCGTCTGAAACGATTTCTGAACTTCCGGCAGCGCCGTTACCGGCAGAAAGCCCTGGGGTCTTCCCAGTATGGAAGTCAGCGGGGGGAGCTTTTGAAAAGCTTCCAGGGACCCGATGACGCGGGGCAGGTAGACCCTCATGGCGAAATCGGACGGGTCTTCGAGGAAGGCATCGTACTCGTCCGCCGTCATGTATTCGCCTTCGACAAACTGGTGGCCCGAAGCGTCCGCAGGCAGACCGTGACCCGGCCATGCGTATAATTTATAATCGACGATATCGAATACCCTCCCCGAATAGACCAGTCCGGGGCCGATGAATGTATCGGTATCGAAGTCCCGGAGGAACTTCTTCCAGGCACGGTAGAGTTCATCGTAGTCGTACATTACCGTCTGGAGACTACCCCCGGCGTAGATGGCCGGGAAATTTCCCGCCGGCAATATAACGGGAACCCTGTCCGGCTCCTGGAGAAGAAGCGCCCGGGAGAGCCTGGTGGCGCGTTCTTTATAAGCCTTCCCGGCTTCCGGGCTATCGAACACCGTATCGGGCTCAAGCCATTTTTTGAAACGCCCGGCACGTTTCTCTTCCGGGGTCATCTCCGCTGATTCTTTTTCCATGTTATCATCAACACCCTGTTTAATTTTTTACTTTTTATAGACGCCGTACTTTTTGGCGGCTTCCATCATGGCGCGCAGGTTGTCCGGGTTGCCCTTGTCCATGTGCACCGCCGCCGTCAGGATGTAACCGCCGCCCGGCGCGCAGACCTCGATAAGCTTACGACAGTGTTCCTTCACCTGCTCGGGCGTGCCTGTGCACAGCACCGAGGCCGGCAAATTCCCGGCGATACAGGTATGGCCGCCGAGGATTTTCTTGGCTTTAGCCATATCCATCTGCTCGAAAAACCAGATTACCGAGCTCCGTGGCATATCCCTTACGATTTCCAGTCGTGCTTCGTAGTTGCCCTCGGCGAAGGGCAGCGGCACCAGGCCCTCGTTAATCAGGCCCATCATCACCTCTTTGAAAGTAGGCCAGTAAAAGGTCTCGAACTGCTTGTTGGACATAAAGCCGCCGGTGCCTTTATGGAGCGGCATAAAGATAATCGGGCAGCCGGAAATGTTGGCCTGTCCCACGGCCTCGTCGATAACGATGGGCACCAGCCTCTTCATAGCTTCCTGCAGTTTGTCCGGGCGCTGGAACATATCCATCATTATCCCCCGGGTGCCCCGCAGCATATCGCCCATATTGTCATAAGGCGCGCCGCACATGCCGCCCCAGTGAGCAGGTAAGCCGGCCTCCAGCGCCGCCTGGCCCACTTCGCCGACGGCAGCCATCCATTTCATGCATTCCTGCCCGGCGTCCAGGAGCTTCAGATACGACGCCCGGATATCCGGGTCGCCGAACTGCGCGACGTACCAGACCGGTATGCCGACCATCGGGGTAATGGCGCTGAGCTTGCTGAAGCTCGCGAAAGCCCCGACGGAGCGGGGTAAGAAGCTCCTCAGCAGGTAATCGGCCGGGTCCCTGATGAAGGTGTCGTATTCACCGGCCGTCATGTATTCGCCTTCGATATACTGGTGCGACGGGGCATCATCGGGCAGGCCGTGCCCCGGCCACTTGTGCATTTTATAGTCAATCATGTCCAGTACCTTGCCCGGGAAGACAAGGCTGGGAGCGTTGAAAGAGTCCATGTCGAAGTCTTTGATGAATTTCAGCCAGGCCCGCTTCAGTTCGTCATAATCGTACATCACCTTCTTGAGGTTGCCGCCGGTGTAATAGGCCGGGTAATATTCCACCGG
>DATLAD010000017.1:0-5051 GCA_035527575.1 Dehalococcoidales bacterium | reverse complement strand
GGCATGCCGCTCAGTGCCAAGACGCGGCATGATGAGGGCATGCTGCTCTCGCCCATCAAGATAGGCGAGAACTTCCGACTCCGTGAGGACCTGGTGGAGATGTGCGTCAACCTGATGTCGCGGGCGCCGCGCATGCAGGCGATTGATATGCGGGCCCGCCTGAGCGCCGCCGACCGCCTGCGGCAGAGGCTTGTATCGCTGGCCCAGGAGAAGGGTAACGATTTCGTTAAGGGGCTCTTCCGCCGGACAATAATCGAGGCGGAAGAGGGCACCCGCCGGAGAATCCGGGAGTGGAACGACGGAACCTACCGGGCGGTTACCTTTATGGACATTGTCGGGGAAAAACACAAGCTGGTACGCAACTTCCTCACCTTACATAAGAAGGGGGACCAGCTCATCTGGGACTTCACCGGCACATCACCTGAGACCGACAGTCCGCAGCACTGCATGCCGCATTCGCTGGCGGCCAATGTGGCGATACATTTGATGTCCTACTCATTCCATGACCTGCCGATCTCCGCCGGGATATTCGCCCCGATGGAATGGATTGTTCCCGAGGGATGCATGTTCAATCCCCACTTTGAAGCCGCCCAGAGTAACAGCGCACCTTCGTGTCACGGTGCCATGACCCTGGGCACCATCTGCATGAGCAAGCTGATGTTCGATAGCCCCCAGCGGGAACTGGTGGCGGCGGCCACCGGCAATACCGGCGTCGGCATTATCGTCTCCGGGGAAAATCAGTGGGGCGTACCTATTGCCGATTTTCTCGCTTTTGGCCTTAATACCGAAGGGCATGGTGCCCGGTCGGACATGGATGGTGTTGATGCTTACGGTTTCTCCCACTGCCCCACGGGCCGGGCACCGGATATCGAAGACATCGAAAACGAGTTCCAGTTCTTCAATCTGGTGGCCAAGCTCTGCAAGGACAGCAACGGCTTCGGCAAATATCGCGGCGGCGCCGGCACCGAGACTATATATGCCGTCAATTATGTGAACTATGCCCTCTATAACAGCCATGTCAAAGGAAGTAAAGTCCGCAACTGTATCGGATTGTTTGGCGGCTATCCGCCGGCGACGCTGCCGGGCATCGAGGTGACCCATACCAATCTCTGGGAGAAGATGAAGAGAGGCGATAAAGATATACCCACCGGGGCCATGCAGCTTATCTCCGAAAGGACCATTAAGGGCGATTATAAGATAGGAAGTATGTTTCAAAAGACGCACGTGATGAATAACGGCGATATCTGGGTTGTTTTCAGCGGGGGCGGCGGCGGCTATGGTGATGTGCTGGAGAGAGACCCCGAGACGGTCATGGACGACCTGAGGAAGGAGGTCATTTCTCACTGGACGGCGGAAAACGTCTACCATGTGGCCTATGACCCCGTGACTCTGGAGGCCGATATTGAGAAGACGGAACAGCTTCGCCGGAAGGAGCGGGAAGACAGGAAATCCCGGGGTATGACCTGGGCGGAGTTCGAAAAAGAATGGTCCCAGCTTCGTCCTGCTGAAGATATCTTAGACTATTATGGCTCATGGCCCGATGGCAAGAAAACGAGAGAGATTATCCGAATGTAGCCGGTTCACCACGTGAGACATGGATAAAGTGATTACTTCGAAGAAACTGGTCAGGGGAGCGTTTGAACTGGCTGATTTGCCGCGGTTACCTTTCATTCCCTGGATGTTCACCCATGCTGCCAAGCTGGAACAAATACCAATTCGAAGGATGTTCGATGAGCCGACTCAGTATGTAAAGTGCCTTCAAAATACCAGGAAACTATATGGCTATGACGCCTTTACCGGCAGCTTTGATCCTTCACTGGAAATGGAGATATGCGGCTGCCCCGTCAAATGGGGGGGCGACTATGAAGCACCCCGGGCCGGCCCTCTACCCGGGTTCGACTTCAACCGTCTTAAGGATATCGATGTCGAAAGCGCCGGTAAAACGGGGAGATTCGGCACGGTTATCGAGTCTTTGCGACGCATCAATATAGTGTCCGGGCCAAACCTGGCCCTGGCCGCCGTAATTAACGGTCCGTTGACTATAACGGCCGGTCTAACCGGTAGAGACCTGGTGAAGGATTTCGCGGAAAGGCCCGAAGAGGCCATGAGGGCTGTTGAGGCCACCGCAGCGTTTCTACTGAAGGTAGTTCAGATTTATTGCCAGTTACAACTGGATATTATCGCGATTGCTGATAAATTAATGGCCGTTTTACCGGAGGCGCATCTTTCCTGGCTACAATCAACTCTTTCGCCCATCGTAAACACGATTCGGTTTTATAACGCGTTCTCAGTCCTTTTGCCTGGAGAATCATCGCCTGAAAACTTAATCAATCTTGTAGACCTCGGGTTTGACGGGATAGTTGCCTCCGGAATCGACGTAAATACCTGGAATAAAATAAAAGGCGGGCGGCACTGTATCTTGGGGAAAGCCATTCCTTCCCGCCTCTTTACCACCGAAAAAAAGGAATTGCAGGGATATATGGAGGCACTTTTAAAGGGAGGCATAGCGCCGGGCATCTTTCTGACTACAGACTGGGAGGTGCCACCGGATACACCGCCTGACAATATCCACCTGGTAATGAATATGATATCTCAAGGTTAGTATTTTACTTAGCGATGATTCAAGGGGTCAGTGATGACCATAAATAAGATATTCAGTAACTGTGATGAGGCAGTAGCTGATATTTTCGATGGCGCCACCATAATGATCGGCGGTTTCGGCTCATTCGGCGGCCTGCCTGTAAATTTAATCGTGGCTCTGGCCAAACAGGGAGCCAAGAATCTGACCGTTATCGCCAATATGGGTGGAGTTGGCTTTGAACTCAGCCATCGAATAAAACCGGAGGGATACCAGGACTCGGGAATCCTGTTCGAGAACAACCGGGTAAGCAAATTCATCGGCTCGGTGCCGGCCCTCGGCGGTATGCCACCCACATCTCCTCTTGAAAAACTCTATAACGAGGGCAAGGTCGAGATTGAGGTGGTGCCGCAGGGCACTCTGGCTGAAAGGATACGATGTGGAGCGGGAGGACTGGGAGGGTTCTACACGCCGGTGGGAACAGGCACTATCGTCGAGAAAGGCAAGGAAAAGAAAGTCATCGGCGGTAAAGAGTACATCCTGGAACTGCCGCTTACTGCCGATTTTGCCCTGATTAAGGCACACCAAGCCGATAGCCTGGGGAATCTGGTATACCGGGGAACAGCGAGGTGTTTTAACCCGGTAATGGCTACCGCCGCCAAGACTACAATTGTAGAAGTCGACAGGGTAGTACAAACCGGGCATTTAGACCCTGAGGTTATAATCACCCCTCATGTATACGTGGACCGTATCGTGGAAGTTCCGAGATGAAAAGCCTTCTGGATGAGCAGACGATTGCGTTAAGGGCCGCCAGAGAGTTTACCGATGGTTCAGTAGTGAATCTGGGCTATGGCATGCCCGGCCTGTGCGCCAATCTCATACCTGAGGGCAGGGCAGTTTTCTTTCAGAGCGAGAACGGCGTGTTAGGTTACGGCGGTCTGGCCACAGACGCGGAAAAGGATTACGAAATCATTAATGCTTCAGACCAGCCGGTCACTCTATTACCCGGTATGTGCTTTTTCGATAGCGCGGCATCATTTGACATGATTCGTGGTGGCCATATAGATACCGTGGTCCTCGGCGCTTACCAGGTCTCCGAAAAGGGTGACCTGGCCAACTGGGGACGGCCGGGCCGGCCTGCCACGGGCATGGGAGGCGGCATGGACCTCGCGGTGGGCGCCAGGAGAGTCATTATCACCATGCATCATACAACGAAAGAAAGAGAGCCGCGCATCGTCACACATTGCACCTATCCTTTGACTGCCAGGCAGTGTGTCAACCTCATCGTTACCGACTTAGCCGTCATCGAGGTTACCGGTGAAGGGCTGGTTCTCAGGGAGATAGCGCCCGGTTGGACCGTTCCGGAAGTACAAGTCCTGACCGAGGCTAAACTTATACCGGCTGCAGACTTGAAGGAAATAGAACTTTGATATTCACTGAGAGACAGGAGGTAAATGGTGGCAGAGGCAATTGTTCCCGCCAAACCCGAGCCGATTACGCTGGATATTGAGAGGACTGCCTTAATCGTCGTTGATATGCAAAATGCCTTCTGTAAAAAGGAGGGGATGCTTGATGTTCTGGGAGCCCTTAATGAAGTGAAGGTAAGGCGTATCATTGAGACTGACAAGAAATTAATCGAAGTATCCCGAAACAAAGGGATAAAGGTCATCTATCTCAGGATGACCTACAGTCCAGACCTTACCGATGCCGGAGGAGCGGAATCACCTAACTACTGGAAAGAACTGGGATTAATAGCCATGCGTGAAAACCCGGAATTGAAGGGACGATTTCTGATTAGCGGCACCTGGGATTGGGAGATAATTGACGAACTTAAGCCTCAACCGGGAGATATTGTCATTAATAAAAGCCGATACAGCGGCTTTGTCAATACTAATCTTGATGAAATCCTGAAGACACAAAGTATAAAGCACCTGATTTTTCTTGGTCTTGTTACCAATGTTTGTGTCGAGTCAACGTTAAGAGATGCCTATTTCCATGAGTACTTTCCGGTGTTAGTAAGTGACGGCTGCGGCAATCTTGGCCCTGAATTTACCCAGAAAGCAACCATATGGAATGTTACCAGGGTTTTCGGATGGGTTACCACATCCCATGATTTGGTTAAAGCCTTGGAGTAACGTCTGTTTTCAGAGGTGCCTGAAACCGATATAATGACCATCGATAAGACCCGCCTGACCGATAAATGCGGCGAGTTAAACGAAGCCAAAATGGCCGAAGTGAATGAGGCGATTAAGGCGAGGAAGGCGAGTAGTGTAACGTTTGACAACTGACATTTGCGATGGTATACTTAATTGGTGTGAATACTATATCTTACTGAAAGGTATGAATATATGGGAAGAACAGCCAAACTGACGATAAGTCTACCAGAAGAACTGATTTCTTTTGCCGATGAAGTCGCCAGGAAAAAGAATATAAGTCGCAGCAAGGTTATTTCGGCATGTCTGCAAGTGACGGC
>DATLAD010000016.1:0-3049 GCA_035527575.1 Dehalococcoidales bacterium | reverse complement strand
ACGCCTGCCCGGCGGGCATCAACGTGCCGCTCTACGTTTACCTTATCGGCGAGGGCAAGTACCAGGAGGCGCTGGCCATCATCAGGGAAAAGGTGCCTTTCCCCGGGGTGCTGGGGAGGGTATGTATTCACCCCTGTGAGGAAGCCTGCCGGCGCAGCGCCCTGAACGAGCCCATCTCCATCAGGTTTATGAAACGTTTCGTCGCCGACCGTGATGCCGGCGAGTGGAAGAAATACTCCCGGCATTTGCCGAAGACGGGTAGGAAAGCGGCTATCGTCGGCTCGGGACCGGCGGGGCTGACCGCCGGCTATTACCTTGCTAAGGCGGGGCATTCGGTTACCGTGTTCGAGCAGTTCTCCAAAGCGGGAGGCATGATGCGTGTCGGCATTCCCGACTACCGTTTGCCGCCGGAGGTGCTCGACGCTGAAATTGAAGAGATAAAGAACGCCGGGGTTGACATAAAACTGAACACGAAGGTTGAGTCCGTCGACTGGCTCCTGGATCGGGGCTACGATGCCGTTTTCCTGGGCCCGGGAGCGCATAAGGGCATGACCCTGGGCGTAGAGGGCGACGACCTGCCCGGCGTTTTCGACGGCGCTTCGTTTTTAAGGGAGGCTAATCTGGGTGTCAAGGTGGACGTGGGCAAGAAGGTGGCTGTCATCGGCGGCGGCAACGTGGCTATCGATAGCGCGCGCATCGCTCTGCGCCTCGGCGCCAAAGAAGTGACCATTGTCTACCGCCGCACCCGTGCCGAGATGCCGGCCAGCCCGGAGGAAGTGGAGGCGGCGCTGGAGGAGGGGATAAAGATAGAGTTTCTCACGGGACACCTCAAGGTAAGGCAGGAGGCCGGACACCTGGTCATGACGTGCAATCGCAATGAACTCGGTGAGCCCGATGCCAGCGGACGCCGCCGGCCGGTGACCATCAAGGGCAGCGAGTTCGATGCGGAATACGATTCCATCATCGGTGCCATCGGCCAGAGACCGGACATACCGCCCGATTTCAAGGTAAAGACCGGCCGGGGCGATACCATCCAGGCCGATTCCAGAACGCTGCAGACAAGCCGGCAGGGAGTCTGGGCGGGCGGCGATGCCGTGACCGGACCGGACTCGGTCATCAGGGCTATTGCCGCCGGCAGGACAGCGGCAAGTTCTATAGACAAATATCTCGGGGGCAGCGGTATCATCGACGAGGAACTGACCCCGGAGCGGAAAATCGGCATCTGCGCCGGCATGACGGACGAGGACTTCAGCAGCAAGCCGCGGGTTAAAATGCCGTGTCTGCCTCCCGAGCAGGTGACCGATAATTTCACCGAGGTTGAGCTCGGCCTGCCGGAGGACGGGACGATAGCCGAGGGTAAGCGCTGCTTCCAGTGCGGCGTCAGGTTGCAGATATCTCCGGCGCCGCTGCCGCCGAACGCGCGTTTGAAGAAGGCAGGAAAATCCGGCAAAGTAGAGTCCGTCGCTTGACCTTTCCCGCAATCCTCTGGTCTAATTAATCTATGCCCCTCGCCGAGAGGTGGCATATCCATTCGTTTTAGCCGGGAAAGCTATTGATATGAAAGACGATTCCGGTACCGCTGCTAAAAAGACCATTGTGCTCGTCATATCCACGGCAACGGGTTTTATCACGCCGTTTCTGTCGGCTGCCGTGAATGTGGCCCTGCCGACTATTGGCCGGGAATTTTCCATGGAAGCGGTGGTGATGGCATGGGTCGGCACGATATTTTTCCTGTCGATTGCCGTGGTCCAGGTACCCTGCGGGCGGCTGGCTGACATTTACGGACGGAAGAAGCTCTTCGTAATCGGGCTGCTGGTGACTATCCTTGCCTCTCTGCTCGGGGCATTCGCCAATTCGGTTGCCATGCTGCTTATCAGCCTGGCTCTTATGGGGATGGGTTCCGGGATAATGTTCAACAACAGCATCTCCATCCTGACCTCGGTGTTTCCTGCCGACAGGAGAGGGCGCGTTCTGGGGATAAGCACGGCCGGAACTTATGCCGGGCTTTCCATGGGGCCTTATATAGGTGGGGTACTCACCAAGACATTCGGCTGGAATAGCATCTTCTTGCTCGCCGGATTTCTTTCCTTGGTGTTGCTGGCGCTCGTTTTCTACGCTTTGAAAGGGGAGTGGCGCGAGGCGGCGGGCGAAAAATTCGATGTGGTCGGTTCCGTTGCTTATGCTATCTCCATCGTCCTGTTCATGTTCGGTTTCTCTTCGCTGCCCACCGTGCGTGGGATAGTCTTCTTTTTACTCGGCGTGACAGGTTTTTTCTTATTCGCGCGCTGGGAAGCGAGGACAGACAGCCCCATTTTTAACCTCAGCCTCTTTAGAAAGAACAGGGTCTTTTTCTTTTCCAATGTGGCGGTGTTTATATCCTATATCTCCACTTTTGCCATCAGTTTCCTGTTGAGTCTCTACCTGCAGTATATTAAAGGTCTTCCGCCCCAGACGGCCGGGCTGGTTCTAATAGTGGCCTCAGTGCTGATGGCCATCTTCACGCCGATTTCCGGGCGGGTCTCGGACAGAATCGAGCCGAGACTGGTGGCTTCGGTGGGGATGTCGTTCAACGCTGTGGCGCTGCTGCTTTTAATTTTTTTAAGCGACGCTACGCCGCTGTGGTTTATCATCATCGCCCTGACTATCAACGGCATCGGCATCGGTATTTTCTCCTCGCCGAATACCAACGCGATTATGGGGTCAGTGGACAGGAAATCGCTGGGGGTAGCCGCCGGCACGCTGGGAACGATGCGGACAGCCGGGATGATGGTCAGCATGGGTATCATGATGATTCTGTTCTCGCTGCATATCGGCCAGGCGGAGATTACCCCGGCGTATTATCCGCAGTTCCTGGCGAGCGTCAGGACGGGCTTCACCATCTTTACGGTGGTATGCATCTGCGGACTGCTCTTCCAGCTGGCTGCCAAGAGCGCCGCCAGGTCGCTCAGGTCTGCGTAGTCAGCTTTAACCCCGATATCATGATTCGGTTTGTCTTTCTATAAAATTCTTTTTTCCCGTCCGTACGTTTTCACCCGAATTCATGTTAAAA
>DATLAD010000015.1:0-3467 GCA_035527575.1 Dehalococcoidales bacterium | reverse complement strand
GATTGATGCTGAGATGTGGCCGTTTAAATGGACAGTTATTATAGCTATTGTGTGTGTAGTATTTGGTTTAGGGCTGATTATACTTGGCGAGCCACCAGTTATATTATTCCGATTTATCATATGTGGAGCACTGTGGAGTTTTTTGTATCTATTATGGGAAATATACGAATTGGTTAAGTATCTTGCTACGCATGCTAAGGCTCGTTCAAAACAAATCCAAATTGATAATGAGGGTAAACATGAGTAGTGTTTAAAAACTTAACCCACTCCGCCCCTCGTTTATTATCTTTTCCCACCCATGCCGCCCTAGTATCATCTGCGGCTTATCCCGTAAATATTTCTCCCAACCCTACTCAACCTTCAACCTTGACAAACTATCTCCCACCGATTACGATTTTTAGTGAGGTCGTGCTAGATGGGGAGCCAGCGGTGCCCTGAACCTGAAATCCGCTATAGCAGGGTCGAATTCCTGTTTGAGGCTTTTATCTGGTGGGACTACCTGTGTTAAGTGGTGTTGAAGGTTGGGTCCTGCGCGGCAGAGTGCTATGAACCCCGTCAGGTCCGAGAGGAAGCAGCGGTAAATAGTTTTTTCTGGGTGCCGCAGGTATACCTGGCTGGAGCCGGCTGGCCCGGGCAAGCCGTTAGGTGGAGTCGAGGGCAGGTGCACGGCCTCTAAGTTTTTACTATGGATAAAAAACTGTCCGGGGGCGGTTCTGACTCGCTGCTGGCGCAGACCAGAAAGCTGCTGCGGCAGTTCGACCTCAAAGCGCGAAAGGGGCTGGGACAGCATTTCCTTATAGATAACGAAGTCTTGGAGACTATCCTTGCCGCCGCCGAGCTTACTCCCGACGATACCGTTATCGAGGTGGGGCCGGGACTGGGCATCATGACCGCCGAGTTGGCGAAACGGGCCGGCTGGGTTATCGCCATCGAGCTGGATAACAAACTGGCGGAAATCCTCAAAAAGACGCTGCCCTATGATAATGTCGTCATCATCAACGAGGATGTCCTCGGCACCGACCCCAAAGCCCTGTTGCAGGGGCGGGCGCCGGACTTCCCGGCGTCGTTAAGTCCCTATAAGGTAGTAGCCAACCTGCCGTACTATATTACCTCCCCCGTACTCCGCCATTTTTTAGAGGCATCCGTCAAGCCGGAGGTAATGGTGGTCATGGTGCAGAAAGAGGTTGCCGAAGCGATTGCAGCCGGGCCCGGCCGGCGGAGCGTGCTCAGCATCGCCGTGCAGTTTTACGGCAGGCCGAGCATCGTGACCCGTGTGCCCGCCGCCTCTTTTTACCCCGCCCCGGAGGTAGATTCGGCGGTTGTCAGGATAGACGTCTATCCCCGCCCCCCGATAAATGTCGATGAAAAGGGGTTTTTCAGGCTGGTACGCGCCGGTTTCACGGCTGCCCGCAAGCAGGTGGCCAACTCGCTGGCACAGGGACTGAAGCTCCCCAAGGCCGAGGTCTTAAACTTGCTGGAGAAGGCGGATATAGACCCCCAACGGCGGGCGGAGACTTTTACCCTGGAAGAGTGGGCGAATCTATGGCGGGTATTTGCTAATTTCCGGTTGGATGAATAATATGAGAGGGTTAAAAAATTCCCCCGTCATTCCCGCGAAGGCGGGAATCCAGAGGGGGAAGGGGCGTGGATTCTGGCCTACGCCAGAATGACATTTAAAACAATATTATAATATGCTTACAGTTACGGCACCGGCCAAGCTCAACCTGACGCTCGAAGTCCTGGGGAAGCGTTCCGACGGCTTCCACGAAGTCCGCAGCGTGCTCCAGACGATAGACCTGTGCGATACGCTGCATTTTGAGGCCGGAAAGGGGATTTCCTTTCAATGCGATATGGAGAGGTGGTCGGTGGGAGAAAGCCTGGTCAATAAAGCGGCCAGCCTGTTGCAGGAGGCTGCCGGGCGTTCTGACGGGGCGGCGATAAAGATTCAAAAGTGCATACCTTTAATGTCCGGGCTTGGCGGCGACAGCAGCGATGCCGCCGCCGTTTTGCGTGGCCTCAATGAGCTCTGGGGGCTTGGACTGCCGCAGGAAAAGATGCTGGCGCTGGCGGCGCAGCTTGGCTCCGACGTTTTTTTCTTCCTCCACGGCGGCACAGCCCTAATTGAAGGGAGGGGAGAGAAAGTAACGCTGCTGCCGTCACCAGAAAAAATGTGGGTGGTGCTGGTTGTTCCGGACGTGCCCCTGCAAGCTGGTAAGACAGCGCGGATGTATGCCGCACTGAGACCTTCTCACTTTACCGACGGCAGGATAACGCAAAATCTGGTCGGGGCTTTACATAAAAGCAGGGAATTCAAGCCGTCGCTGCTGTTCAATACGTTCGAGAATATCGCCTTTGACGACTTAAATATAAGCCGTGTGTATGTGGAGCACCTGAACAAGCTGGGCGCCCCACACGTCCACCTCGCCGGCTCGGGCCCTGCGTTGTTTTCCATATTTCAAAATAAAGCTCGGGCTGAAGACGTGTATGCGCGATGCAACAAACAGGGAATGAAGGCATACCTAGCGGCGACGCTATGAAGAACATTAGATTCTACGGCAATAAGCCTTATACCGTTGCTGTCGTTCACGGCGGGCCGGGCGCCCCCGGTGCCATGGCGCCGGTCGCCAGGGAGCTTTCGACTATGGTAGGTGTCCTGGAACCCCTGCAAACGAAGGCTTCTCTCGAAGGACAGGTTCAGGAATTTCACGATGTCTTACAGCAATATGCAGCTCTCCCCGTTATATTAATCGGTCATTCCTGGGGGGCCTGGCTCAGCTTTATTACAACCGCCCGCTACCCCTCCCTGGTGAAGAAACTAGTCCTTGTCGGCAGCGGGGCTTTCGAACAAAGATACGCCGTTAATATCGATGGCGATAGATTGAATCGACTCACCGAAGAGGAAAGAGTAGAAGTCCTTGACCTGATAGAAATCATTAACGACCCTGCCTCCCGTGATAATGATAAGACTATGTCACGGCTCGGAGCACTATTCGCGAAAGCGGATACCTACGAAGCCCTGCCGCATCGGGACGAAGCGCTGGAATTTAACTATATTATCAACAAAAATGTCTGGGAGGAGGCGGAAGAGTTGAGAGTTAGCGGTGAGTTGCTGGAGCTTGGGAAGAAAATCAAATGTCCGGTGGTGGCCATACACGGCGATTACGACCCGCATCTCGCCGAAGGTGTCAGGGAACCGCTTTCACGTGTCCTGAAAGATTTCAAGTTCATCCTGCTGCAAAAGTGCGGGCACGAACCCTGGATAGAAAGATACGCCCGGGATGAATTTTATAAAATACTTAAAAATGAGTTAGAATAACGCGTAAGTATATTTAAGAAAGGCGGGGATTTTTCATGGCGTACGAGACGGAGAATAATTTGCAGGAGGCTTTCGGCGGGGAGAGCAAGGCCAACCGCCGTTACTTGTTCTTTGCGGAGAAGGCGGAGAAAGAGGGTTATCCGCAGGTGGC
>DATLAD010000014.1:0-7015 GCA_035527575.1 Dehalococcoidales bacterium | reverse complement strand
GCCACGCAAGCCCCTGGCAACACTGGCGCCACGATGCTCATACCGGCGCCGGGTAAACCAGGATTGTCCCACGTTGTGCTTCGCTTCACCGACCAGCCGTCCGTGCGTGCCTGGGAAGATTCCGGCATACGCAAAAAACTTTCGCGCGAGGCAGACGCTTTCTCCGTGATGAGCCGTCAGCAGGCGACCGGCATGGAAACCTGGTTCTCTATCCCGGAATGTCCTGAGCTCGCACCGCCTCCCCGATGGAAAATGTCCGTCGTCACCTTCATCGCGGCCTACGTCCTTACTGTAATCATCGTACCGGCCGAGCTTTACTTCCTTGAATCGTGGCCGTTCCCGGCGCTGAATATTTTAACATGCGTGCTGCTCGTCGGCATCATGACATATGCCGTAATGCCGCTGTTCAGCCGCGTCATCTTTCGGCGCTGGTTGTATCCCTGAACAAGGATAATCGTAAATACAGGAAATCTTGCATCCCGATGTCCGTGCGGTGGGAAAAATAAAAAGTAAAAGTTAAGGGGAGCAGTGATGCTCCCCTTCTTTATTGCCGATGCTCGCGGGCTGCTTTATTCGCTCCTTCTACCCTCAAGGCGCGCGTTTTTCTCCGCTTCCGATGTTTCCTTCCCGGTAACGGGGTGCTTGTAGTGGAAGGGGAAGATATAGCCGGAAAGGTAACGCATGTCATTTCTATCGATGTCGATATCGGGCCTGGGGCCGCGGAACTGCCCGGCGAGATAGGGTCGGTTTACGTCTTCCGGCATAGCCCACACTTCCGCGATTCTCACCGCGTAAGGTATCACCCATTTAATCGAAAGAATCTTCCAAATGCCGTTCTCCTTGATATACCTGTTTTCATATATACCGCTTACGAACGACCGCCTGACATTGCCTTCCCTGGGGATGAAGATGCCGCCGAAAGCATACCATCGCCCCCTGGCCGTTTTGCCGTCCGGATCGATATCCACGATGCCGGCAATTTGCATCACCTGGTGCATGAAGTCCGGGGGCGCCGACTTCATAAACTCGAAATATTTCCTGACGCCCTCCTTGCCCAGATACTTTCCTTCCAGCCAGTCCAGGATAACGTCGGGGCTGTCCGAGAAACAGTCCACTATCTCCTGGTACATCATATGCTCCACGTAGTAGCCGTATGCCTTTTGCAGCTTCTTTATCGCCTCGATGTCGCGTAAAACCGTAAGCTCTTTTTCCTGGGTCTTGACCTGCTTTTCCAGGGCTTCGATTCTCGCCACCAGCGCCTCAACATTCATGAATAGCCTCCTCAATGGTATTTCTTGTGCTCTGCTCCCGGGGTGCGGCAGTTGCAGTCCGATACTGCCACCATTATAAATATTTTTCGGCGTTAATTTCCAGTGCGGAGAGCTTCGCGCGCTCGCCGGAACGTACCGGGGCGGGGCTCCCCGTAATAAAAGCCTATTCCTGCCCGCTGAGGGAACTGCTATAATTATATGAAGAAAATATGATGAAAATAAGCCGACTCAAGCCCGTGTTTTAAAAACCGGTCGCGCGCAATTGTTTCCAAAAAGGAGAATAAATGGAAATCTCGGACGTACGTAAGAACACCAAATTGCTCATAGATGGTACTCTTTACGGTGTCGAAGAGGCGGAGTTCATGAAACCCGGCAAGGGACGCTCTATTTACCGCCTCAAACTGAGAAACCTGCGCGACGGCAGCACAACGGAACGCACCTATCGCTCCGGTGAGAAGGTCGAGGAAGCCCATACCATCAGCCAGGAGGAACAGTACCTCTATCGGGAAGGCGACCAGTACGTGTTCATGAACACCGAGACCTTCGACCAGCATTTTATTCCGGAAGAGCTAATCGGGGATAGTAAGAATTTCCTGAAAGAAGGTATGGTGGTCGTCATGCTGATGATGGATGACCAGCCTATCGATATTACCCTGCCGATAACCGTTGAGCTAAAGGTAGTGGAAAGCGAGATAGCTACCAAGGCGGCTACAATTACGCCACAGTCGAAAACCTCCGTTCTGGAAACCGGCTACCACATCGATACTCCGGCCTTTATAAAAGAGGGCGACATTATTAAAGTTGATACGCGTAACGGAACATATGTGGAACGCGTCGCCACGGCGAAATGAAGCATGATAGAAGGTGAGAAAAGGCGACTTGCCCGCTTAAGACCGAATCTGCTACGGCGGGCTTTAATTTATGAGCATATCCGCGCCTTCTTTAAAGAGCGGGACTTCCTGGAGGTAGAAACCCCTGTCCGTGTCCCCGCCGTCGCTCCGGAGCCGTACATCACCCCTTTTAATTGCGAGGGGTGGTTCCTGTCCACATCCCCCGAGCTCCACATGAAACGGATGCTCGCGGCCGGGTACGAAAGGCTCTTCCAGTTCAGCCGCTGCTTTCGCAAAGGCGAACGGGGGCGGTGGCATAATCCCGAGTTCACCATGCTGGAATGGTACCGCACCGGCGCCGGTTATAACGATATTATTCAAGACATTGAACAGATGGTGACGGCGCTGTCCCTTAAACTCGGGTTTAAAAACACCATTAAATATCGGGGGCAGGACATAGACCTCAGCCTGCCGTGGCCCAGGATTACCGTCAGAAACGCTTTCCTCCACTCCGCCGGCTGGGACCCCGTCGCCGAATACGCCCCCCTGCGATTCGACACGGACTTCGTGACTAAAGTGCTCCCCGGATTCGCCCCGCACCGCCCCACCGTCCTGGTAGATTACCCCGCCCCCCAGGCCTCGCTGGCCCGGCTCAAGCCGGATGATGCCGGCGTCGCCGAACGGGCCGAGGTCTTTATCGGCGGGTTGGAACTGGCCAACGCCTACGGCGAGCTTGTGGATGCCCGGGAACAGGAGAGGCGCTTCCGGGAAGCGATAGAGCAAATCCGCCGGGAACGGCAGCAGCAGTTTGCCATGCCCCGGTCATTCATCGAGGCGGTTTCCCACCTCCCCGAGTGCGGCGGCGTCGCTCTGGGCATTGACCGGCTGGTCATGCTGCTGTGCGATGCGGACTCGATAGACGACGTCATGCCTTTCACGGCGGATACGGCTTAAAAACTGCAACGGCTCTAGCCCATATGCTCCGGCGTCCTGACGGCGGGCTCTTTACCCGTCAATACCATGGCGAAGTTCTCCAGCTTTCTATCGGTCTTGGGGTCGACATCATGCCAGCGCGCCAGGAACTCCTCCTCGGTCAGCCAGGTGCGGCGGGGGGAGGCGGGGTCTTCGAAGACGATGATATTGTCCTGATACCCGATTACCACCACGTAGTGGCCGTTATCATAGTCGCTTTCCCACTCTTTAAAAGTCATATACTTTTCAGCCCACGCCTGCACGAGCACGATAACAGGGTAGCCGTCATCAATAAAGTGTTTCAGCTGCTCCAGGGAAACCCCCTCTGAAGCGAAAACCTTAAAGCCCTGCTTCTCTGCCAGGGCAATCATATTAACATAGTCCGTGCCATCCTTATCGGTCTTCAATTCCTTCCGCAATTCATCGCCGCGTATTTCCACACCGTAATACTCCATAACCACCTGCAGCGCCGCTGCCCCGCAGTCGAAATCGAACGTTTGTCTTATAACTCTAAGATTTAACATACCTGTCTCCTCAGTGCGGCCTGACTATCCCTATCATTTTATTGAGTGCTTCAGCAAACGCCCGCCTGAGCATCTCCAATGCTTCCACATTCGGCGTATTGTCCTCATTCATGTAGAGCTTCTGATTGGTCTCCTGCAACACCGCCGGCACCCGTTTACCCATCCTCGTCATGGCATTTACGGAATGTGCGCCGCAGACATGACCATAGACGCTGAAATATTTCGACTCGTTAATCGTCACTTTCACCCACGGAAGCATTTTTACAAGCTCATTGGCGTAGGTTTCAATGAATACATCGGGGCTGAAACGGGTTGGCTCCTCATCTGGCCCTGTAATCTGGAAGTTCATCAGCTCAATCTGGTTGTCCGCCACGCCTTTTGCGGACACCGTGGAATGGGCGTCGAGCATGAAAGTCCTGCCGAGGGCAATCTCCTCGCTTATGCCCCGGTGAAATGTCTTTAGATATTTCCTGGAAAGAAACCGGCGCAGCGACCGGTCCGGCTCATGCCCGGGGCGATATACCGCCCTGCCCAGAGTGTCCTTGAGGGGCACGCATTCGTCCAGGCGTTCCGGGTGCCTGTTGGCCTCCAGAATAAGGCTGCAATAGGGAAATGCCAGATGCGAATTGCCAAGTATGCCGCGGAAATCATAGAGCCAGTTGGTATACCAGTCGACGTTCCTCATCAGCTCCGGGAAATCGCCGGAGAGGGAATCTATGGGTATTTCGCCGGGAATGAGTATGCCGCTGTGGGGTATGACAACCAGCATTTCTTTAAATTCCATAGGGAGCCTCTTTATCACGGCTTGATGTCCCCCTCGCTACCAGCAGAGCATTATAACATACTTACCGTTTCCATGAGAATCGGGCTTATGTAGTCCGTCAGTCTCCCCTTATCCTCCGCAGCAGCCCGCGCAGCGTCCCCCAGATACTATTGGCTTTATCCACCTGCTCTTCCGGGACGGCGGCTTCGCCGTAGCGGACGTCAATGTACAGGTCGGTAAGTCGGTCCAGCGGCTCTCTGCCATCGGGCACGGCCTTTTCCAGGCGGATGGCGTACTCGCTGGCGGTTTCGTGGCGGCGGCGGGTTACCCCTGAGCGGGCTGCTTCCCGGAGCAAATGCCGGTATATCTCCCTGATGTTAAGTCGGCGCGATATATCGTCATCCATGTCATGTTTCGGTGTCGCCGGCGCCCGTTTTCTTTTAAACCTTCCCCCCACCATCCCGAAGAGCAGTCTTAAATCATCCTTGAGCCCGCGCCAGCTCCAGAGCGATTCGTGGATTTCCTCTATCTCCTCGGGGGCGCGCCGGGCGCGAAAACGCGATATTGCCTTCGCCAGGATGAAAATAACCGCGGCGGCGATTAATGCTATTACCACCCACTTAATCGCCAGCACCGCTGCCGCCGGCAGTTCTCTTTGAGCAACTGCCGACATCTCCGGGAAAGACATATTGCCGGAACCTTCGGGCTGAAATACCTGGTCGCTGCGCAGCAGGTTGATAATTAGCTGTAAAACGTAAAATATACCCTCAAACAGGTAGTTAAACGGAATCAGGATATAGCTGAATATCTTTCCGAGGAAGTCGAACACAATCCCGGCCCCGTGCCCGATGCTCGCGAATAATTCCTCTGAGAAAATACTGGCAACGAGAAAACTAACGACGGCCATGCCGCCGACGACACCCAGCATTATCGGCAGCCAGCGTTTTACCGAGGTTAACGCCGCTTCTTCCTTCGGCATCGTGCCGCGCATCGTATAGAGGTGGCAGACGGCTATTGCCATCAGACCGAAGAAGAAGAACGCTATCACATTCCACCCGATGCCGGGCCCCGGGGCGACAAAATTCTCCGACCCCGCGCTAACTTGCCAGATAACAATCAACACGATGAGGGCTACCATGCCGAGCAAGAAGGACCGGTAGATGTCTCTGAAATAGGACGTCGTTTGCCCCAGGATAATGCCCCGCCACCAGAGATAAAGCAGCACCGGCAGGGCCACCACGATGGTGTTCGGACTGTTAAAGGTTGCCCCCAGCACCTGCCCCGTATGAACAAACCAGCCGCCGCTGAGGAATCCGTAGTCGGCGCGGTATTCGATACCCAGCACCAGTAAAATAGTGACCAGACCGCCGCCGATAATGACACTCTGGATTGAACGCATTGGCCATTTCTGCCGGAGAAATACCCTGGTCGCCAGCAGTGAAACCGCCAGCACGATGATTACCGCAGCCAGGCTCAATGCCGGGCGCTGCTCGGGAAAAACAGGCCAGCCCCCCAGCCAGACCAGCCAGGGATATACCCAGAAGGCTTCCATGAGGACTAACGCCAGCGGGTACAATACCGCGGCCAGCCAGTCGAAATTCCTGAACCTGTTCACGGCATCTCTTTCAGTCCGATTTCCTTTACCAGGTCCCAGGCAATATCGTCACGGATGTGGAAAACGGGTAGATTGCCGCCGATTACCTCCGGCGCCCTGCCGCCCACCTTAACCAGCGCCACGCTGCGCCCCACCCTTTTTAAATCCAGTAATGTGGCCATCAATTCATCCAAAGGCTGCGCCGTAATAACCAGCAGGGTGCTGCCCCACGGGAGATTACCGGCCTCCCGCCTGATAAACCGGGCTATCGGTATCGTCTCGACCTGGTGCAGCTGCGCCAGGGCTTCCAGTATACGCAGCAACTGGTCGGGATGCTGGCTGTGCGGCACCCGGACCATACCCCGGGAAAAGTGCGTTATCTGGTTGACGTAAAGGCCGACACGGAAACCCTCTTTCAGGGCATGCTGGGAAATCGATGCCGCGGCGATAATTCCCAGTTCCTGGAGCTGGTAAACACTCCCCCACAGAGGCGCTCTCAGGGTGCGCGCATCCAGAAAAAGGCTGATGTCAACGGTAGTCGTCGGCTCATATACCCTGGTCTGCAGCTTGCCGAGCCGGGCGGTGCTCTTCCAGTGTATCCGCTTCAGGCTATCTCCGGAGTGATAGTCCCGCACCCCGGCCGTGAGCACCGGGTCCTGGAAAAGGTGCCTTTTCAGGCGGATATCGCCGAAGAACTGCTGCGAAGGGATGCCCAGCTTTTCCAGCGGAACCAGCCGGGGATACACCAGGAGATAGTCCAGTTTATCAATGTGCATATCCCGGCGGAAGAAACCGAATAAGTCCCCGGAACGGATAAACGTCGGCCCGAAGACGAAGCTGCCCCTTTGCAGGCACTTCATCGGGAAGCGGCGGGTTACCCGGTGGTACATGTTGATGGGGAACATGTTGCTGAGCATGACGCGGTCGTCATGTATCGAGGTGGCCTTGCCCTTCAGGAGGGTTACATTCTCCGGCAGTTCGTCCTCAATCTGCAGCCAGGGCAGGGGCAGGGGCTTCCGGTTGGTAATCTCTATTTCAAAGACTATTTCTTCACCGAAAAA
>DATLAD010000013.1:0-6428 GCA_035527575.1 Dehalococcoidales bacterium | reverse complement strand
ATTAATTATGATATCCAGCCACGATTAAAATGTCAAAATTAGAGGATTGTCATAGGGGGGTGTTTAAGAGGGGCGTCAGCCCCTCTTCCATATCCATCCCCCTCGCCTTGATAGGAGAGGGGGATTAAGGGGGTGAGGTAGATATTAAATGTTGACAGCCTTGCCTTTAAGGTTATATTGTTGAGGGTGAAACAGGCGATACGGAAAGAGGGTTATCATGGGTTTTTGGAATTTTCTTAAGAAGATATTCGGCAGCGACGATGACGACGCCGAGCTGCAAGCCGCCCGGGCCCGGCACGGCATTAAAATTGACGTGGACGTCAAGGGGCGAGATAAGGATGAGGAGACTTACGACCCCTGGGACGATATAAGGAACTTCCGCACCAATTTCTGGCTGGGGAACTGGGTCAACCGGAAATTCCGCATCATCGGCGAGGAGAAGGTGAAAAAAGAGCTGGCGGAGCTGGAGAAGAAGCGCGAGGAGGAGAGGAAGCAGAAGGAGGGGGAGGGGGAGAAATTATAATAACTGTGGACTTGGTACTAATAATGGCGTTTCGTCCCATGTACGGCCTTCAAGCACTCGCCCCGCCTTTTTCTTATTTATACCACCCCACTGCTTAAAGAAAAACGGCACCTTTTTTTCTTGGCACTGGTTACAAATATCAAGTGCCCAATTTTTTTTCATCGGTCTGGATTTCGGACCAGACTCCCCACCGACAATTACCCAATCTATTCCTTCTAGGTGAAGGTCCGAAATAGGTCCAAGAAGCGGTTCGAGTGATAAAAACTTAACCTTCGCACCTGTTCTTTGAAGGTGGTTAATACGATACGTATAATCTTGCTCTTCTACTGTAACACCCATCCATATATGAGGCATCCATGTTAGTTGTGGGCCGAGTTCCAGCATTCTTTCGGCTCTTTTAGTAAGAATCTGGAAACAGTGCCAATCCGCACGGCGCATAATGTCAAACACACGCATGATAAATTCTACTGGGATATCCTCGTGGAATAGGTCGCTCATTGAGTTGACAAATATTGTTTGTGGTTTTTTCCATTTAAGCGGTAATGTTAACGCTTCTTCATGTAATGTTACGGAGAAGCCATTAGCATAACTCGGATTGCCCATAGCCTTTAACCGTGATGCCATACGCTCAGCGTAACAATTAGCGCACCCTGAGCTAATTTTTGTGCATCCAGTTACAGGGTTCCATGTAGAATCCGTCCATTCAATAGATGTTGATAATGCCATTATCTTATTCCCCAATTACGATATTTATTGAAAATGTCTTTTATTATTTTTTCTGCAACAGGTTTCTGGGATGCATGGAAAAGATAATACACAACAGCATTGTTAGAGTTTCTCATTGGCAAAGGTTGAGATACATATGCAAATCCCGCTACTTCCTCTAACCTCTTTTTAAAAGCAAAAGCAATATCTTCGTTTCTCAACTTACGAAGGTTAATTTTTCCGTCAAAATCAAGTTGCTGTGCATAAGCGGCTTTTTGCCATGAATCATCTCCCCAAAATGAATTCATCCTTTTTATAAGTGAAGGTTTCACATTTTCTGGATTTGTCCAGAGTGCATTGCGGTTCATATCCATGACAGGAAAGTTCAGGAGTATCTCTATTGATTTCATTCGGCCTGCTTTATACATTACTGCCCATTTTAAATCAAGACCGTATGGGTCTAATAGGCAAAAAGCCCGTTTATAATCCTTATATTCTATATTTGGAAATACATCATTTAACAAACGCTCATTACAATCGCCCTGCAATACATGTGCGTTTAACCGGTTTGATGTCAATTTTTCTAATTCAGCTAGTTTATCACCATCTATATCAATGAAATAGTACTCTTTAAAAGGTGGAGTGATGTCCAGTGCAATCTTTGGGCTTCCAGGCACGGTATCCCCGGTTGTTCTTGAAATGTGCTTTCCTGAACCAGCGAAAGCGTCGATGTAAACGTGATGTAATGTCCTTTGGTTTGGCA
This sequence comes from Dehalococcoidales bacterium, assembly GCA_035527575.1. Lineage (GTDB taxonomy): Bacteria > Chloroflexota > Dehalococcoidia > Dehalococcoidales > RBG-16-60-22 > JAFGPF01. The sequence goes on along the minus strand of DATLAD010000013.1, from coordinate 4,437 downwards.
GAATTTGATTAGATAAAATTTGAGAATACGCTTTAGCGTATTGATTAATAATATCAAGCTTGATTTCAGACCAATAACCTATCTCATCAAATACCAACGCCATCTTAGTTGAGATTATACATCTGAGAGGAAGAATCTGCAAGTATTTAAGAACTTTTGTTTCACTTTTCCCCCTTCTCCCTCTTCTCAATAGCGTCCTTATAAATCTTCCCCAGCCCCTTGCCGTGCATCTTCATCTTCTGGCGCTTCTCAACCGCGTCTATATAGACTTCCCCCTGAGAGCTACAAACAATATGCCCGGCCCGGTGTGGACTCCCAGCGCCGGCCCCAGCTGGGCTAACCGGATTCTCTCCTCAGGGAATACAGAACCCAGGCGCTTAACCAGGGCTTGCGCTTCATCGGGCGCGGTATTATACACCACGGCCAAATCCTGGATATCTGCCGTATTTTTCACATAGTCAAATAGTATGTCTATGCCCTTGGCGCGGCTGCGGGCCCGCCCGGCCGGCGCCAGTACCCCGTCTTTTATGGTCAGCATCGGCTTCACGCTTAATACCGAACCTAATAGAGCCTGCACCTTACCGATACGCCCGCCCAGGGCCAGGTATTTGAGTGTATCCAGGAGCCCGAACCCCCGGATGCTGGGAATCATTTTTTTAACCTCTTCCGCCACCTGCGGCAAGCTCTTGCCGGACTGAGCAATTTCGTTGGCTGCCATAGCCAGTTGCCCCAGGCCCATCGTGACTAACTGCGAGTCAATCACCTCGATAGGGCATCCCTTTCCGACTGCTTTCTTACCCTGTAACGCGGAGTTACAGGTGCCGCTCAGCTTATCGGTAACATGGATAGAAATAATCCCGTCAGCCTTTTTTGATAGCTCCTTATAGACATCGATAAAGTCCTGTGGAGACGGCTGCGTGGTGCTGGGATGGATAGTGTCATGCATTAACCTCCGGTAAAATTCGTCCGCGCTGATGTCCACCCGGTCGTGAAAGACCTCATCACCAAAGCGCAGATAGACCGGCACCACGGTAATACCAAGCTCCTCAGCTAACCGGGGCGGCAGGTCGGCAGTACTATCGGTAACAATTTTTATTGTCATGTCGGAGACTCCCATCGCTAATTAGAGCTTATGCGAACTTTAGACTCAAAGTATACCACCACAGTCTAGCGGTGTAAATTAGCTTTAACAGGATGACGTTTTATTAACTTAACTTCCCCTCACTCCCCCTTCTCCCCCTTCCTCTTCTCGATAGCGTCCTTATATATCTTCCCCAGCCCCTTGCCGTGCTGTTTTATGCGCTCTTTCTTCTTGCGCAGCTTCTTCTCGCGCTTTTCCTGGCGGGGAAGGATTTCGCCCGTGTTATTTTCTCTGGACTCGTTCTCCGTCCTGCTCAATGATGAGTTCCTTCCGCAGCTCGATGATTCTATCCCTGATTAATGCCGCCTTCTCGAACTCTAAAGCCCTGGCGGCCTGCTTCATCTGCGTCTCCAGCTCCTTCACCAGCCGCATGGTGTCCTCGCGGGTGGCGGGGGCTTCGTAACGGTACTCGGTCCGGGTCTCGGCCACGGCCTTTACGCGCTCGGTGATATCCCGGATGGCCTTCCGTATGCCCTGCGGGGTGATGCCGTGCTCCTGGTTGTAGTCCTCCTGGATTTTCCGGCGGCGCTCCGTCTCGTCGATGGCTTCCCGCATGGACCTGGTCACCTTGTCCGCGTACATGATGACCTGCCCGTCGATATGTCGGGAGGCGCGTCCCATCGTCTGTATCAACGCCCCCTTCGACCTCAAATACCCTTCCTTGTCCGCGTCGAGGATGGCGACGAGGCTCACTTCCGGCAGGTCGAGCCCCTCCCTCAAGAGGTTGATGCCGACGATTACATCGTAAACGCCGAGGCGTAGGTCGCGCAGAATCTCCACCCTCTCCAGCGTGTCCACCTCCGAGTGTAAATAGTGCGTCTTTATCCCCATCTCGACGAGGTAGTCGGCCAGTTCCTCGGCCATGCGCTTGGTCAGCGTGGTCACCAGGCAGCGCGTGCCCTTGTCGACCCGACTCCTTATCTGCTCCAGCAAATCGTCGATTTGCCCCTTCGTCGGCTTGACCTCGATTTTCGGTTCGAGGAGTCCGGTCGGCCTGACCAACTGCTCGACCACCTGCTGGCTGTGCTCGTATTCGTAATCGGCGGGCGTTGCCGACGTGTAAACGGCCTGGCAGACGTGTTCCTGGAACTCGCGGAAGTCCAGCGGCCGGTTGTCCAGCGCCGAGAGCAGGCGGAACCCGTACTCGACGAGCGTTTCCTTGCGGGAGCGGTCGCCGCGATACATGCCGCGTATCTGTGGCAGCGTCATGTGCGACTCGTCTACAAACAGCAGGAAGTCCTCCGGAAAGTAATCGAGCAGCGTCCAGGGCGGGCTGCCCTCCGCCCGTCCGGCCAGGTGGCGGGAGTAGTTCTCCACGCCGGTGCAGTAGCCCGCCTCCCGCATCATTTCCAGGTCGTAGTTGGTGCGCGTTTCCAGTCGGGTGGCTTCCAGGATTTTCCCCTGCCCCCGCAGTTCCTTGAGCCGCTCCGCCAGTTCCGCCTTGATGGCCTCGATGGCTTTCTGGAGCTTATCGTAGGACGTAACGAAGTGCTTGGCGGGATAGATATCCACGGACTCCATCTCGTTTAAAAGCTCGCCGGTAAGCGGGTCCAGCGACACGATTCTTTCGATGTCGTCGCCGAAGAACTCGATACGCAAAGCCAGTTCCTCGTAAGCCGGCTGTATTTCCAGCGTGTCGCCCCGGATGCGGAAGTTGCCCCGCGCCAGGTCCATTTCGTTGCGCCCGTACTGCATGTCCACGAGTTGTCGTAAAAGCTGCTGCCGCCCGTACCTCTCGCCGCGTTTCAGGCTGACGACGAAGCTGCGGTACTCCTCCGGCTCGCCGAGTCCGTAGATGCAGGACACCGAAGCCACGATGAGCACGTCCCGCCTCTCGAAGAGGGCGCGGGTGGCGGCGTGGCGCAGCTTATCGATTTCCTCGTTGATGTCGGCGTCCTTCTCGATATAGGTGTCCGTGCGGGGGATATAGGCCTCCGGCTGGTAGTAGTCGTAGTAGCTGACGAAGTACTCGACGGCGTTTTCCGGGAAGAACTCCTTGAACTCGCTGGCAAGCTGGGCGGCCAGGGTCTTGTTATGGCAGATGACCAGCGTGGGACGCTGCACCCTCTCGATGACGTTGGCCATGGTGAAGGTCTTGCCGCTGCCGGTCACGCCCAGCAGGGTCTGGTGCTGGTAGCCTTTTTGAAGCCCCTCCACCAGCCTGTCCACCGCCTGTGGCTGGTCGCCGGTCATTTGAAAGTCGGAGACTATCTTGAACTGTGGCATGACACTATTATGTAGCCGTAGTAATCAAATAAGCAACGAACAGCCCGAGGATAACGCCGGTGATAAGCCCCGACCGGGGACTGGCGGTAGCCCTTCAGGTGGGGGTTTCACAGTCCTGCCGGCGGATGCGGTTGTTGAAACGGCCGAGCAGCCAGCCCAGGCCTCCCCCCGCCCCTCCCCCGATGATTAACCATAGTGCCGTCATAGTATATTCCCTCTATATATAAGTATATACCTTTTGGGAGCGAGGGGGAATTTCCCCGCCGTCTATCTCATCCCGTCGAGTTTCTGCCACAGCTTGGCGGCTTCGAGGTCGTTGCGGGCGGTGGCGAGCATGCGGTAAACGTTGCGGAACTGCCAGTTGCTCCCGGCTTTTCCCTCCGCCACGATTTTCCGGGCTTTGACGATGGCCCAGTGGGTCTGCATCGGCTTGACGACGAGATGGCTGAAGGCGATGACCGCCCCCAATCCCATGAGTAAAAGGATGCTAAAGAGCAGGTAGTGTATTGAAAACATGGCGCCTCCCGGATATAAAATATTCTGAGTTAAGTATATTAGGCCGGGGGCCCGTGGACAACGGGGTTACTATTTATTTTGTTTCGGGTTTTACTCCCATACTTTTCCTGATTGTCATTGCGAGCCCTCACGCTACGTTCAGGGTAAACTCCGCGAAGCAATCCGTTTACTGATTTTATCTACCTCACCCCCTGTGTCCCCCTCTCCTGACGAGGTGTCACAGGAGAGGGGGAAGAAAAAAAGAGGGGTTTCACCCCTCTTAAACACCCCGACTATATTAAGCGGGAGTGCGCCGCGAGAGGGGGCGCCGCCCCCTCTCAAAAATCCTCCCCTTCCCTTTCGTAAAGGGAAGGGGATACAGGGGTTAGGTTTTCATGCCCCGAGGGCGGCCAGGGTGGGAATAGATAATATGCGAGTGGGGGGAGGGGTGGCTAATTAGTTTGGTATTCCCCTTTTTCCTCAAGCAAGCTGAGTTGAGCTTCTAAATTATTTCTTTCATAGCGAGTAGATGTTAGCTTATATTTTTCTTCAATTCGGCCTTTATTTAATCTATC
>DATLAD010000012.1:0-3732 GCA_035527575.1 Dehalococcoidales bacterium | reverse complement strand
CCAGTTCCGTTATCGCCCTGGGTAATGGCAGCTGCGTCACGGCAAACTCGCTGGTGGTAATATCAACAAAGGAAAGTCCCACCTCACCTTCACCCACCGCCACGCCGACCAGGTAGTTATTGCTCTTGCTGTCCAGCAGGCCCGGCTCCACCACCGTGCCCGGCGTCACCAGCCGGACGACGTCGCGCTCCAGCATTCCTTTCGTTTCGCCGGGTTTGGTTAACTGCTCGCAGATGGCCACCTTGTAGCCGCGGTTGATAAGCCTGGCCAGATAGCTGTCCAGCGCGTGGTACGGGATGCCCGCCAGGGGCACCTTGTTCCCCTTGCCCATCTCGCGGGAGGTCAGCACAATCTCAAGCTCCCGCGACATTACTTTAGCGTCCTCATCGAACGTCTCGTAGAAGTCCCCCAGCCTGAAAAGCACAATTGCCTGCGGGTACTGGCGCTTGATGCGGAGGTACTGCTGGCGGATGGGCGTCGAGCCGTCTTTCATTTCAAGGTTATTTTAGCGGAATGGGAGGGGAAAAGGAAAGGGGGGGCTTCTTTCGATATCTTGTATGTTTAACTTTTAGAATATGATAAGTTCTATTTTGAACGGGTGTTAGCATATTTTACGTGTTGACAATTTACCACGCAAGGTGTAATTTTATTTAAAAGGTATGCAAAAAAGTCAGGCACCATATTAGAAAACTGGATGGGAGGTAGAAATGAAAAAAATAACGTTACTATTGGTATTAGCTTTGGCAACTTTCTTATTGACACTGACGCTACCAGCCGCGGCAGCACCGCCGAACGACAATCCAGGGAAGGGACCACCGGAACTGGGGAAAATTGTGTTCATTCATTACGCTAAAGACTTCGCTCCCGGTAAACCTGCGGATAGACCAGACAAGCCGGGTAAGCCCGATAAAGAAATCGAGCCTTATTTGTATAGCGGCATCCACTGGGCTAAGAGCGATGTCCCAGTTCATTACTCAATCAACCTCGCCAACAGCCGTGTTGCCGACGAACTTGCACTAGAAGGTATCAACTCGTCATTCGATACATGGACAAATGTAGATGGCTCCGTGATGGTTTTCACGTATGCCGGGCCTACCGATTCTATTCCGGAACTGGATACCGAAGCACCTGATTATCAAAATGTTGTCGGTTGGGCACACTTGAGTGACTTTTCTATCATCGGTATTACAAATATATGGTATCTTCTCGGCTCCCTGTATATCGTGGATTGTGATACTGCTCTGAACACCGATTTATTCTATGCATGGACACAGGTTAATTTAGGTTCGCAGGACCCCAACGAAGTGCAGCTGCCTGATAATCCCGGTTATGATGTGGATGTGCAGAATATAATGACCCATGAAGCCGGGCACTGGTTGATGTTAGAAGACCTTTATGAAAATATAACGCTATATACCGAGCAGACCATGTATGGCTTTGCTTCTGAATGGGAACTAAAGAAACGCAGTCTGGAAAGCGGTGATGAAGCCGGTATTAAGAAAATATACCCGGCCAGGGGTAAAAATAAGTAAAACTAGATACCTGCCAATGTCGGATGAAAGAGGGGGCACGTTTTGGTGGTCCCTCTTTTTTCCCCCTGCCCCTCCTATGTGGGGTGGGGCGGTGCTCCCTCCGGGCTAAGCCGCCGGTGATACGAAGGCGGCTAGGGGGTATATAAATCCCTCTCCTGTCTCCCTTTACGAAAGGGAGAGGATGACCGTGCAAACCGTATAATTACAGTTGTATGCCAATCTGTCTCCCCCTTTGGAAAAGGGGGAATAAGGGGGATTTTTATAGCGGGTGGGAATAGATATCACAGAAACGGGTGGGGGGATAAAGGGGGTTATCCTACTCCTGCTTGGGCTGCCCGGTCTGCCCTTGCCGCAGGTTATTGAGTATATACTGTATCTCCGTGCTGCTCATGCCGAACCGGTGCAGCGTGTGCCTTATCATCTCCAGGCTCCCCTCGAAGAACGGCAGGACAATCTCGGTCACGCCCACGCCCTTCAGTAGCTCAACATCGCTATCACGGTGCACGCGCGCCACGATGTCCAGCTTGGGATTGACTCTCAAAGCGTTCCGTGCCGTAAGCTCCTCGGCGACATAGTCGGGGATGGTGCAAATCAGGACACGCGCTTTATCGAGGCTGGCATGGGCCAGTATCTCCGGATTGCTGGCATCGCCGTAGATACACGGAATCCCCTGCGCGCGCAGCTTCGAAATGATAGTCGGGTCGAGCTCGATTACCAGGTAAGAGAACTTCTGCTTTTCCAGCACCCCCGCCACCCGGCTCCCGATATCCCCGTAGCCGCAGATGACGGCGTGCCGTGACAGCTCCAGCGACTGAACGTGAAATTCCGGGTCCGCCCCGCCGGTCAGCTGCCGCGCGAACCATTCCCTCTGGCTCAACCGCCGGTAAATGAAAGAGTTCAGGCTCATGGCGAAGGGAGTCAGCAGCATGGTAATAATGGCCGAGGCAATCGTCAGGGAATAGAGCCGTTCCGAGAGCAGGCCGAGCCCGACGCCCATCATGGCGATTATAAAGCTGAACTCCCCTATCTGTATCAGCCCCGTGCCGACCATCAGCACCGTCTTGTGGCCGTAGCCGAAAATCCGCGTAATCGCGGAGCAGATGATAAACTTGACCAGGATTATCACCACCACCACTATGGCGACGGTCGTTACATTTTCGCCGATAAAGTGCAGGTTGGCCAGCATACCCAGGGAGACGAAGAAGAGAGCGCCGAAGGCGTCCCGTAGCGGTACAATATCTGCGAAGGCCTGACGGGCGAAGCCGGACTGGCTGATCAACAGGCCGGCTGTAAAAGCCCCGAAAGCCGGTGAGAGTTCCAGTTTTACAGTGCCGAAGGCCGCCCCGAAGCCGATAACTATCACAGTCAGCAGGAAAAGCTCCCGGGAGCGCTGCCCCGCCACCCTCTTCAGTAACCACGGCAACCCCCAGTAGCCCAGCACCAGCATCACCCCGATAAAACCCACCGCCTTGGCGAGAGCTATGCCCAGGGATACCAAGAGCTGTCCGGCCTCCCCACCGACGGCCGGCATAATCACCATTATCGGTACCACGCTGAGGTCCTGCACCAGAAGGATGCCGAGCATGATGCGACCGTGCACGGTATCGATTTCACCCCTGTCCATGAGGAGCTTCAACACCACCATGGTGCTGCTCAGGGCAATGATAAAGCCGAAGAACACCGCCCCCGTCATGCTAAGTCCCACCACCCTGCCCAGCCCGAACCCGACCGCCGCCGTGAGTAATATCTGGGCTATCCCTCCGATGACGGCGATTTTCCCCATTCTTAACAGGTCTTTCAGGGAAAATTCCAGTCCGATGGCGAAGAGCAGGAGGATAACGCCGATTTCCGCCAGGGAGGATATCGTTTCGGTATCGTGAACCCATCCCAGCCCGAACGGCCCCACGGCGATTCCCCCCGCCAGGTATCCCAGGATAACGGGCAGCCGCAGCCAGCGGGCCAGCATTCCGCCGACTATGGCCGTCACCAGGACAATAAGTAATTCGAGTCCGATATCCAGGCCTTCCAAAACGCGCTCCTCGACGTTTTAGAGTGTCTCTGCTATTTTAACATGAATTCGGGTGAAAACGTACGGACGGGAAAAAAGAATTTTATAGAAAGACAAACCGAATCATGATATCGGGGTTAAAGCTGACTACGCAGACCTGAGCGACCTGGCGGCGCTCTTGGCAGCCAGCTG
>DATLAD010000011.1:0-3832 GCA_035527575.1 Dehalococcoidales bacterium | reverse complement strand
ATCTGCGACATCACGCTCCATATCACTGCTTTGCCCCCGGTCACCGCCATGCCGGCCGCCGCCAGACCGGCGATGAATCCGTGGTGCAGACTGATGGGCAGCCCCATCCAGGTGGCCAGCGTACCCCAGATGATAATAGCGATTAAAGCCGCAATTACCGTTGGAAAAGTAATAGCATCCGGAATCAGGATTCCCTTGCCGATAGTATGGGCTACCGCCGTGCCCGTACAGGCGCCGGCCATATTCGCCACGGCGGCTATTATTATAGCGGTTCTCGGGGAAAGGGAGCGGGCCCCGATGGCCGGGGCAATGGCATTCGCCGCGTCGTTGAAACCATTGACCACGCCGAAGCCAATGGATAGAATAATAATCAGGATAAAAAGTGTCAGAGATGTATCAGGCATGCTTGAGGGCTACCCCTTCAAGGACGTTGGCCACGTCCTCGCACCTGTCCGTGGCGCTCTCCATGTGCCCGTAAATTTCACGCCATTTGATAACCTCGGCAATATCCTCGGTATTTTCGAAAAGCTCCGCAATGGCGGCACGGTATACCCGGTCGGCCATGTTCTCCAGCCGGTTAATCTCCACGCACCTCTCCATAATATGCTTGAGCTCCGACCGCTTTCGCAGTCCGCGGACGGCCTTCTCCACCTCAGCCGCTCCCCGGACGATTATGTCGGCCAGCTGCTTCGCCCTCTCCGTCGGGCTCTGGATTTTATAGATGAACATGGCGTCCGCCGCGGAATGAACAAAATCGATGATGTCATCCAATGTATGGGCCAGCATGGCGATGTCTTCCCGGTCGAAGGGGGTCACGAAAGTGCGGTGCAGCAGGGAAATAATCTGGTGAGTGATGGTGTCTCCCCGGTGCTCCAGTTCGGTTATTTCCGCCACGCGGCTATCGACGAACTGCCAGTCGTTAATCATCTCCTTCAGCGACTCGGCTGCTTTCACTATGTTCTGCGCGCTCTCCTCAAAGAGCTCGAAGAATTTATGCTCCTTGGGGACAAAAGGCAACCTGACCATAGCTGTTTCTCCTTTATCGGGGAAGGCTGAATATTACCTGCCGGATTCCGTGAAACGGGAAACTCGGCAGGAAATCATGCTGCGACTTAATTGAAATAGATGGGAATAATGTGCGTCCTGGAAGAGAATATGTGCCAGTAATTCCTGAAAGCCCGGCGGCCTGCCCTGACTTACCGGGCAAATTGATGCTCCTTAATTCAGACCAAGACTTTATCACCTGACCAACATGAGTTTATTAGAGATTGGCTGCAATTGTCAAGGAATCCCGGGCGTCGGTGGATAATCATTTAGCTCTCGATGTCTTCCTCGGGTTCGGCGGGTTCTTCCGTCGTATCCGGCCTGCCCTTCTTCTGCCACCATGCCTTCAGCCGGGTGAGCACCTGCTTTTCGTACCCGAACTTGCCGGGAATGTAAAACCTCTTGCCCTTGAGGGCATCGGGCAGGTGTTGCTGGTCCACGAAATGGTCGGGGGAGTCATGGGCGTACTTATAGCCTTCTCCGTAGCCCATTTCCTTCATCAGCGGTGTTACCGGATTACGCAGGTGCAACGGCACCGATTCGCTGGAGCCGTGCTTGATTTCTTCCCGGACCTTGTTGTAGGCCTCGTAGAGCGAGTTGCTCTTGGGGGCGGTAGCCAGGTAGACTGCCGCCTCGGCCAGGGCCAGGTTGCCTTCGGGCATGCCGATGAAGTGGACTGCCTGCTGGGCTGCCATGGCCACCACCAGCGCCTGCGGGTCTGCCATACCGACATCCTCCGAGGCGAAGCGTACCATGCGGCGCGCGATATACAACGGGTCTTCCCCCGCCTCCAGCATCAACGCCAGCCAGTAAATCGAGGCATCCGGGTCGGAGTCCCGCATCGATTTATGCAGCGCGGAGATAAGGTCGTAGTGTTGCTCTCCCGCCCTGTCGTAGAGCACGGCGCGCCGCTGGAGGGCGTCTTCGATGACCGATAGCGTAACATGGCGTTTGCCCTCGTCGTCGGGCGGCGTGTTCTGGGCGGCCGTCTCCAGCGTGTTAAGGGCCACCCGCGCATCGTGATTGGACATGGCGATGAGATGGCTCATGGCATCGGGTGCCAGTTCGGCGTTAAGCTCGCCGATGCCCTGGAACTTGTCTTTCAGCGCCCGGAGAATCAGTATCTGGATTTCATCTTCGGTAAGAGGTTTGAGCGGCAGGACGCGGGTTCGTGAAAGCAGCGGCGATGTCACTTCGAAGGAGGGATTTTCCGTGGTCGCGCCGATGAGAATAACGGTGCCGTCCTCGACGTAGGGGAGAACGGAGTCCTGCTGGGTCTTGTTGAAGCGGTGAATCTCATCGATGAAGAGAATCGTTTTCTGCATGTGCACCTTGCGCCGTTCCGTGGCCTGCTGCACTATCCTCCGCAGGTCGTTAACGCTGGCGCTGACCGCGCTGACCGGGGCGAAGTGCGCGCCGGTGCTGTTGGCGATGATATAGGCCAGGGTGGTCTTACCGGACCCCGGCGGCCCCCATAAAATCATGGAGGGGATGCGGTCGGACTCTATCGCCCGCCGGAGCACCCGCCCTTTGCCGATGAGATGCTCCTGCCCGACGAAGGTATGCAGGCCGTTGGGCCGCATCCGCGTGGCCAGCGGGGCGTTTTGCAGCTGTTGTTCCTGGCTTTGCTGTTCGAACATGTCCATGTTCATGGTTCACCTTCCTGCGTTAACGGCCGCTCCAGGCCGGCATCGTTGCCATGTATTCCCTGGCGGCGCTCTCGGCGGCGGCCCTTCCCAGTCCCCGCGTATTCATCATTAAACCCATCATCCCTTCCATGACGTCCTCGTAGCTTTTAAGGCGGCCGTCCGGGTGGCAGCAGTGGACGCAGTAGCTGTTCTCCGTGTCGCCGCCGCCGTAACTTTCTGGGCTCATCATGGGCATGCCGCAGCTTTCGCAGTTGGCCGTTACGGGCACCTCGCAGCCTTCGCAGGCTTCCGCCGAATCCAGTTCCAGTTCTGATATAGGCTTATGTCCGTTTCCGTCTGCCACCTTATTAACCCCCTGTAAACATCTCGTGCGCTTTAGTTTACTGCAAATATTTTATTTAATCCACCCCGCCCTTTTCTATTGTCATTCCCGCGAAAGCGGGAATCCAGTTACCTCACCCCCTCTGTCCACCTCTCCTTGAGAGTGGGGGGTGGGAAAAGACAAGGCAGTCTTTTATGCCTCTGCCAGTTTCTTAAGATTACCCAGTATTTTTTCTATATTTTTACCTATCATCATTCCACCGAAAAGCGCGCCTATAATCTTACCGATAATCCCCATGGGCATCTCTAAGTCCTCGAACATCGTGAACCTGCTCCCTGCCGGCGTGGCCTCAATGCTCCATACCTGGTCGTCTTTCTTCAGGGAGCCTGACGTCACGCCGAAGGCCAGCTTCTTATTCTCCACCCATTCCGTAACCACGTAGTTAAGCTTCATAAGCTGGCCGCTGGACTTCTCTTCGTAGTAGAAGGTAGTACCCACACCGCTGCGCTTGTCGCCGGTGTACTCAAATTTCTGGAGGAGATTAAACCATTTCAGGATTTTCTCCGGCTCTAACAGGAGTGGCCAGACTTTTTCCGGCGGGGCCTTAATCTCGATAGACCTCTGGATTTTCATTTTGACCTCATTCTTATTTCACTCTCTTTAATACTTATCCACCTCACCCCCTGTATCCCCCTCTCCTGGCAAGGCGTTCCGCAGGAGAGGGGGAGGTTAAGGAAGAGGGGTTGCACCCCTCTTGGACTCCCCACAAAAAACTGGGGGAAACAGTCCGATAATCTATTTTAATGAATAGCCGTAG
>DATLAD010000010.1:0-10942 GCA_035527575.1 Dehalococcoidales bacterium | reverse complement strand
GAAGCCAAAGCCTACCGGGTGGTGACAGCATCAAGCATGCCACAGGCCCAGGAGGTGATAAAAGCAGAACCGGCTCTTATTATTCTGGGTACACTGGCACCGGCCGGGCAAGCATTTGCCATGTACCAGTGGCTGGAACAGCACCCGAGATACAAGGAGATACCGATGCTCGTCATCGATGCCCGGTACGAGGAACGGCCCATCCGGGGGTGGCGCAGGTTCGAGGGGTTACAGGTTGACGGTGACGAATACCTGACCAAGCCCATCGAGCCGGCTTCCCTCATTCCCCGAATTCAGAGCCTGCTTGAAGCCGCCACCAGAAAAATAAGGGTGCTCGTCGTCGATGACCATACCATGGTCAGGACCGGAATATGTTCGGTGGTTTCCCTGCAAAAGGATATGGAGGTGGTGGGTGAAGCCGTTGACGGGCGGGACGCGTTTGATAAAGTGCTGCGTCTTTTGCCGCATGTGGCCCTGGTAGATATCGTTATGCCGGTAATGAGCGGCATTGAAGCGACCAAGCTGATAAGCAAGGAATGCCCGGAGACGAAGGTTTTAATTTTAACCCAGTATGATGAGGAAGAGAATATGATTATTGCCAAGCAGTCGGGAGCTTACGGCTTTATTCCCAAAAAGGCTGCCAGCTCGGACCTCATCAGGGGAATACGGTACGTCAGCCAGGGGAAATACTACCCGACGGCTTTTGCCGAGCTGGTTATTCAATAGCATTGATCGTCGCCCGAATATCGCACTCAGACCGGCTACTTTGTGGAATTGGAGACAGCTTCATATTTCACAGTGAGGTAGTACTCCACGATAGGTGTAACTTTAAGCTGGCTTCCGAGTTAACACACTGGTTCGTAACCTCTATAAATAGGCCGTACAGGTCTCGAACCTGTGACACCCTGATTAAAAGTCGTGTTCTCTTCAGTCCTCCGAATTAAACCACTCATTATGAGCCTACCTTAACCTTAATAAGGCCCGAAATAAATTACTTCTTTCGAGCTTGTATGTCCAGTTCGGTTAAGAATGGTACCAAACTGCCAGGATTATCTGTTCGGCAGGGGAACAAGGGGGTGAGGTTTAAAAACTGAAACGAATTAAAGCCATATCTACCCCTTTCCCCCGGCGCTCTGCTAAAATAAAAATATAAGCTCTCTGCATCATCAGAAACCGGGAGGTGGAATATGGCTAAGGATAAGGGAAAAGAAAAGGGGAAAAGCAAGCCCGTCATAATAAAGGCCGGGGATAAATACCTGTGCCCCCATTGCCGCACCGAGGTGCCGGTAAAGCAGGACTGCCCTGCCTGTAAAGTGGAAATCGACTGGTCCAGGATTTAGCCTGGAATAATCACGTAATTAAAACCGGTTGGTCTGCCCGGCTTAGCCGCCGTGGATAATAAACACGATGTTCAGCTTATCGCCGTCTCTGACCGGTTTCTTCATTTCCATGGGGTAGGCGCTTTCGCCGTTGATATAGACGTCGTAGGCGTGCTGTAAATTGCCTTCCTTGTTGAGCAGCATCTTCTTCAGTTTGGGGAACTGCCTGAAAAGGTCGTTAAGGCACTCGCCGACCGTGCTTCCTTCTACCTTGATATTCAGCTGGTTGTTGGTATATCTACCGAAAATAGAAGAAAGCTCTATCTCTGCACTCATTATTTACTCACCTGTCTCACAAATTGCCGCAGTGCTCGCAACTGGGGTCTCTATTGATTTTGAACTCGGTAAATTTCATACTCAGGGCGTCGTAGTTCAGGAGCCTGTTGGTCAATAATTCACCCAGCCCCGTTAGATATTTTATTACCTCGGTAGCCTGGATACAACCGATAACCGCCGGGGTGACGCCGATGACCGGGAATTTCTCTTTAGGCACGGTAGCCCCATGGTAGATGCAGTTCAGGCAGGCCGATTTGCCCGGTATTACCGTCATGGCTCTCCCCTCGAAGCCGTACACGGCGCCGTGGAAGAATGGTATGCCCTTCTTTATCGCCGTTTTGTTCAACAGGTATCGGGTCGGCAGGTTGTCCATGGCATCGACGATTAAATCGGAGTCACCCACGAGCCGGGAGATATTGGCCTCGGTAATCGTCTGCCCCATAGCTTCCACCTTGATGTCCGGGTTCATTTTTTGCAGTTTCTCTGCCGCCGAATCGGCCTTTTTCCCGCCGATGTTTTCTTCCCAGTGCAGCACCTGCCGGTTCAGATTGCTGAGTTCTACCGTATCGTGGTCGGCGATCCTGAGCGTGCCGATGCCCGCGGCGGCCAGGTAAATGGCTACCGGCGAGCCGAGCCCGCCGGCCCCGGCGACGAATACTTTAGCTTTCTTGAGCTTCTCCTGCCCCTCCTCCCCGAAGCCGTATATCATTATCTGACGGTCGTACCTCTGTAATTCTTTCTCGGTAAGCATACTGTCTTATCTCCCTGACTCAGGTTATCTCGCTGTCTATCCAGTCCAGGTATTCCTGGCTGCCGCCGACGATGGGCAGAGCGATTATTTCCGGGACGGAATAGCTGTGAATCTTCTTGACCGATTTTATAATGTCCGGCAGCAGCGAGTCCTTGGTCTTGACGACGAGAAGGCTTTCCCGGGCCGAATCGAGCTTGTCCTTCCACCAGTAGTGCGAATTTACTTCCGGTATGATATTAACGCAGGCGGCCTGCCTCCGCTTGAGCAGCGCGCCGGCTATCTTCTGCGCCTCTTCGGTATCCCTGGCGGTAATAAAGACGACGATGTAGTTGTGTTGTTCCATTTTCTCACACTATGGCCAGCATGCGGTCGACGGCCGCCCTGGCTTTAACGCGTATTTCTTCGGGGACTTTTACTTCGGGAGTCATTGTCTCCAGGGAGTGCAGGACTTTATCCAGGGTAATCTTCTTCATGTTGGGGCAGATGGCCTTTTGCGAAGCCGGAATGAATGTTTTGCCCGGATTTTCTTTGGTTAGCCGGTGGATAATCTCTACCTCCGTGCCGACAATCAGCTCTTTTACGTCTTCCCGGCCGGCATAACGTATCATGCCGCTGGTGCTGAGGGCTTCGTCGGCCAGGGCGATAACATCGGGGCGGCACTCGGGGTGCACCACCACCCTGGCCTGCGGGTGCTCTTTTTTACGCTTGATGATATCCTCGGGCAGTATCCGCACGTGAGTAGGGCAGTAGCCCGGCCATAAGGTCATTTCTTTCCCCGTCCTCTTCGCTATGAAGTCGCCCAGGTACTGGTCGGGGACGAACAGTATCTCTTCGTTATCAATCTGGGCGACAACCTTGACCCCGTTGGCGGAGGTGCAGCAGTAGTCCGATTCCGCCTTGACCCCGGCAGTGGAGTTGATGTAGGTGACCACCGTAGCCCCGGGGAGTTCTTTCTTTTTCTGCCTGAGCTGCTCGGCGGTAATCATGTTGGCCATGGGACAGCCCGCGCCCGCATCCGGCAGGAGTACGGTTTTGTCGGGACAGAGAATCGAGGCCGTTTCCGCCATGAAGTGCACGCCGCAGAAGACGATGACATCTGCATCCGTTTTGGCCGCCTTCTGGCTCAGCTCCAGCGAATCGCCGACGAAGTCGGCAATATCCTGCACCTCGCCCCGCTGGTAGTTATGGCTGAGGATGACGGCGTTCCTTTCCTTCTTCAGTTTCAGGATTCGCTCTTGCAGGGAATTATCCCGTCCGTTGGCCATACTGCTCTCCGTCTTTCGGGGTCTTCACCCTATATATCTATTTTACCTTATACCCGACTTTATTCACAGAGTATTCTCTCGGCACGGGTGTAAATCTTCATGCCCGCCTCTTTAATCACTCTCACTTCCATGTCCGTGTTAATCCTGGTACCGGTATCGCGGACAAAGCCGATGATGGTCAGCCCGCACTTTCTGCCGATTTCCAGTCCGTTATCGGTAACGGCGGTCTTCGTGGCGGCCACCGGGATTCCCGCGCGGCAGATTTTGGTCACCATTTCCGAGGCCATCCGGCCGGTCGAGACTAAAAACGTGTTGCCGAAATCGATATTATTCAAAAGGCCGTAGCCTATCGCTTTATCGAGAGTATTGTGCCGGCCGATATCTTCCACGATGCAGACCGGCCCGGCTTCGGCGGTAAAAAGTCCGGCGGCGTGCACGCCTTCCGTCTCCCGGTACATAACGGCTTTTTCGAACAGGGTGTTCATCGCCCGGAATATCGCTTTCTTATCGATTTTCATGCTGTTGTGTATTTCCGGCAGGCTTGTTTCATTGGAATATGCCGCCCGTCCGCCTCCCGACACGATGCGGTAGTTAGCCTTTGCGATGCTCAGCGGTGCTTTACCGGCATCTTTCAGCGTCACTTTCACGGTTTTATCCTCTATCTCTATCGACGCAAGGTCTTCGAGAGCATTTATGAATCCCTGGCCGAACAGGTAGCCGGTGACGAATTCCCTCTCCATGCCCGGAGCTATCGAGGCGGTGACCAGGTGCTCGCCGTTAATAAAGATGGGCAGTTCTTTTTCAATCACCACGCTGGTCATGGTCCTGGAAAACAGCCCGCCGGCGAGTTTCCAGCTTACCATTAATTTTGACCTCGAAAGTGAAAAATCTTTACTCATGGCATTATTCTATTCTTGCCGGATGGGAATAGACCGTCATGGTGTCGCCCCTGACCAGTCCGGCGATGGTTATCCCCGCTTTCCCGGCGATTTCCACGGCCAGGGTGGTGGGCACTCCCTTGGTGGCGATTATCGGGATACCGGCGCGGCGGCACTTTAGAATCATCTCGGAAGGCTGCCTGCCCGTGGATGCCGCCAGCGTCCGGCTGAAATCTATATCATGAAGCAGTCCGTAGCCGATTACCTTGTCCAGGGCATGGTGCCGGCCCAGGTCTTCGGCGATGCAGACGGGGTCTTTGCCGTGGAGAAAAAGCCCGGCGGAGTGCACCGCCTCGGTCTCGGCAAAGACTTCCGATTTTAATATAGCCCGGACGCAGTCGAAGACGTCCTCTTTACGTACTTTGAGGTCGGAATGTATCTTTTTTGGACCTGCATTCTTGTTCTTCGTTGCGGTTAAAGTCACCTCGGCGACGTTATTTTTTATGGTTATTGAGGCGATGTCGGCGGCGCTGTTGATGATGCCCTGCGCGAAAAGGTGCCCGATGACGAACTCCTTTTCCATCGCGGCCATGAGCATTGCCGTGGCGAAATGCTCCCCGTCGATGCGAATCTCCAGGGCGGTCTCCCTGACGATTCTCTCGCTGGCCCCGGTGCATCCGCCGTTGACTTTAGTATATTCGACTTTTTTTAGTATTTTAATTTCCATTCTTTGATTCCAAGTCCCTCTCCCGTGATGGGAGAGGGAAGGGTACGGGTGATGCTTCCCCCTCACTCTAACTCTCTCCCGCGTTGGGGAGAGAGGATTTCTCCTGTGGTTCTAGGTAGCCTTTTTAACGTTGCTATTAGCTATCTTAATAGAGTCGCCCGCTTTGACGTGCCCGCCGCGAATCACCCTGGCGAAGATTCCCTCACGAGGCATAATGCAGTCGCCCACCTGTTTACGTATGGCGCAGGCGGCGTGGCATTCCTTGCCGATTTGCGTCATTTCCAGGACGACCTCGTCGCCCAGCATGATTCTGGTGCCGATGGGCAGGGAAACCCAGTCTATTCCCTGTGTGGTTATATTCTCGGCGAAGTCGCCGGGCTGTAAATCGAAGCCCCTGGCTCGCATCTTATCGATGCTTTCGACGGCCAGCAGGCTCACCTGTCGGTGCGTGGTGCAGTCGGCGTGAGCGTCACCGACGACGCCGTAATCTTCTTTAATCGTGACTTCGGCTACGGGTTTCTTTTTCGTTCCTTTTTTTTCACTCTGGCAAACAGCGATTACCGCAGTCATATTACCTTCCCTGTCTTAATATCGTGCCGCCGCCGGTGACGGTATCCCCCTCGTAGAAGACGATGGCCTGTCCGGGGGTAATTGCCATCTGCGGCTCGGCAAACTTTACATAAAAACTGTCACAGTCCAGAGGACTTACAATAGCTTCGGCCTCCGGCTGGCGGTACCTCACTTTAGCCTTTATCTTGATAGGGCGTTCGGGTCTGATTATAGCTATCCAGTTCAGGTTACCGGCCACCAGGTCATCACCGTACGTCTGCTCTTTCGTGCCGACGATGACGGCGTTTCTATCCGGGTCAATGGCGATTACATATAGAGGTTCGGCGGCGGCTATGCCCAGTCCCTTGCGCTGGCCTACGGTATAATAAATAAGCCCCCGGTGTTGCCCCATGATGTTCCCTTCCCGGTCGAGTATCGGCCCCGGCCCGGTGGCTCCGGGGATATGATTTTTCAGGAACCCCGGATAATCGTCATCGGGGATAAAGCAGATTTCCTGGCTTTCCGGCCTGTCTGCGGCGGGTAGCTCCAGCTCTCTGGCGATTTGCCTCACTCTATCCTTGGTCAAATTGCCGACGGGAAATATGGCGTTGCTCAGCTGTTCCTGCGTTAGCCGGCAGAGGAAATAGGACTGGTCTTTCTGTATATCGGCGCCCTTTTTCAGCAGGTAGTTGCCGGAGGTCTCGTCCCGCTCGATTCTGGCGTGATGTCCCGTGGCGATAAGGTCGGCGCCGAGCTCTCTGGCCCGTTCCCACAGAATGCCGAACTTGATGTATTTATTGCACAGGACGCAGGGATTGGGCGTCCTGCCCAGGCTGTACTCCCGGCAGAAATCATCGATAACCCGGCGGGCAAAGATATCCGTAAAGTCCATGACATGGTGGGGGATTCCCAGCCTGCGGGCGATATTCGCAGCATCGGTCTCGGCGTGAGTGGCCTGAGGCATCAATCGCATGGTCGCGCCGATGACTTCATGACCTTCTTCTTTGAGCAGGGCTGCGGCCACGGAAGAATCGACGCCGCCGCTCATGGCTATAGCTACTTTCATTACTTCAATTTCTCGAGGGCAACCTTAGCCGCGACTTCCCCCGATACGAACATGGAGCCGAAGGTGGGGCCCATTCGGGGCAGTCCATAGACGGTGCCGACAGCCATGCCGGTGACGATGAGGCCGGGAAAACACTCTCCGGTATGCTCCACGATAAGGTCTTCCGACTTCTCAATCCACATGGCGCCTTCGCCCTTGGTCTTAATCAGGCCGCGCTGCTCCAGTTTTTTCACGACGGTAGCGTCATGCCCGGTGGCGTCAATCACGACCGGCGCCTCGATGGCGACGGGGTCGAGGGCGGCTATCTGCCGCGGCAGTGAGGCAATCGGCGACCAGTTGATGACAGCCCCGCATACCCTGCCTTCTTTGACCACCAGGTCTTCGAGCATGGTCATATTAATAACTTTAACACCGGCGGCGCAGGCAGCGGCGATGAGGCTGGCGCAGGCGTACGGGGCATCGCAGACGACCAACCCTTCGGCGACGACTTTATAGGGCACGCTCAGTTCGTCGAGCAGTTTTTCGCCGGGGTGCCTTACCGTTACTTTAGGCATAAGGTAACCCCCGCTCCAGAACCCCCCGCCCAGGTAGTTGTTGCGTTCGATGAGGACCACCTTTTTACCGGCCCTGGCGATATTACGCCCGGCGACAAGTCCGCTGGGGCCCCCGCCGACGATTATACAGTCGGATTCCACGTATTCATTGAATTCTGTAATAAACTCGGTTACTATGGCGCGGGTGATTACCTTTTCCCCGACGGGACTGAATTTCTCCATCGTTCGACTCCTTCTAATTTACGGTACTTCTATGCTGGCGTTTACCTGGCTTTTTGCTTCTCTTTCGATTCTTGCCGGGAAGCGGCTGTGTCGAGTGAGTCCTCCAGTTGTTTTAATCGTTCTTCCAGGCGGTGCTGGTCTTTTAAGATGCCCCTGATAGCTTCGGAAACAGGGTCGGGCA
The DNA here is from genome assembly GCA_035527575.1 of Dehalococcoidales bacterium. GTDB lineage: Bacteria > Chloroflexota > Dehalococcoidia > Dehalococcoidales > RBG-16-60-22 > JAFGPF01. Next base: position 3,094 of record DATLAD010000010.1, on the reverse strand, counting down.
GCTTGCCGTGTTCCAGGTCCATGGCCGGCTTCTCGCGCTTGGTGACCACCCTGCCGGGGATGCCCACGACCGTCACTCCCGGCGGCACCGATTTAATAACTACCGAGCTTGAGCCTATCCTGGCGCCGTCGCCGATGGTTATTGGCCCCAGGGCTATTGCCCCGCTGCCCATCTCGACGCCGTTGCCCAGGGTGGGGTGGCGCTTCTTTTTTTCCAGCGTCGTTCCGCCCAGCACCACTCCCTGGTAAAGCAGGACATCGTCGCCTATCTCGGTGGTCTCCCCTATAACCACGCCGGAGCCGTGGTCGATAAAGCACCGGCGGCCGATGCTGGCGCCGGGGTGGATTTCAATCCCCGTGAAAAAGCGGTTAAAGTGTGAAATAAGACGCGCTATGAGATACAGCTTGTGTCGCCATAAGTAATGCGCCACGCGGTGTGCCCAAAGGGCGTGCAGGCCCGGGTAGCAGAGGAGTACCTCCAGCACGCTCCTGGCGGCCGGGTCTTTGGCAAATACCGTCCGAATGTCTTCTCTGAGGTTCTTGAACACAAATACGTTTCCTTTTTCGCCCTGGTAACAGGGTCGTTTTAGCCTGTTACGATTTTAATTATACCTTATTTATCATGCGTTCTGCTTTACCGATGCTTCTTTCCGCTTCTGTTTCTCCACCAGGTCCTGGAGGGTTACGGATTCCAGTATGGCATCGATGGCCTTTTTTATGTCACACCAGACATCGCGGGTAACACAGAGGTCGGCGCGCTTACAGCTTTCCGGGTTCCCGACGCAGTCCACCGGTGCGGTAGCACCTTCGAGGAGCTGGATTACCTCGCTGAGCTTGATATCCTTCGGTTTTCTGGTGAGCCGCAGGCCGCCGCGGGCGCCGCGGATGCTCTTGATTATTCCGGCACCCACCAGCGGAGCGATAATGTGCTCCAGGTAGTGCAGTGAAATATTCTGCCGCCCGGCGATGTCTTTAAGCTGTGCCGGTTTTTCTCCCCCGTGCCGGGCCAGGTCCAGAAGCGCCCTGGTACCGTAACGTGCTCTCGTGGAAAGTTTCAATATCTTTCTCCATTGTTGACCAAATTAGTAAACTTTATTTTTCAGTTTAACATCAAATATAATTCCTGTCAACCAGGTTCTGTTTAGATGATGTTTTATACCTAAACCCTGACCCCACCCCGCATCTGAGTTATCTTTTCCCACCCTGCCGCCCAGTGTCATCTGCGGCTTATTCCATAGGATATACCTACCCCTCTGAGTTATCTATTCCCACCCAGGCCGCCCAGTATCATTTTCTGCTTATCCTTAAGATTTCTCCCCACCCATGCTGGAAAAGGGGAGTAGCCCGCCGAGAGGGGGGCGAAGCCCCCTCTCAAAACCTCTCCCCCTCTCTGACCGGTTAGATGTAACCATTCGCACAGAGAAACAGGTCGGAGAGGGGGATTAAGGGGGAGAGGTTAAGATGGGGTGAGGCTAAGACTAAAGCAGCCAAATGCCAATGAAATAGTACACTTTGAAGTATCTTTATTTATTGTGTAGAATAAGGCCGATGGAAACAGAGTTCCGGCACCTGCCCGGCGTGGATAAGGTCCTTTCCGACGAGCGGCTCAACAAGCTCGCCGGGAGGTATCCGCACGACCTGCTGGTGAGCGTTATCCGGCAGTGTCTTGAAAATGAGCGCCTGTCGATTGCGGCGGGGAAGCCGTGCGCTTCCATGGACGCGATAGTAACATCAATATCAGCCGAGATGGAAGCCCTGGAAAAACCGACCCTGCGGCGGGTGATAAACGCCTCCGGAGTGATACTGCATACGAATCTGGGTCGCGCCCCTCTCAGCGGGGAGTCGCTGGCAAATATGAAGGCAGTCAGCGAAGGCTACTCCAACCTTGAGTTCAAACTGGATAGCGGCTCAAGGGGCGAGCGTCTCGTTCACGTGGAGGGGCTGCTGTGCCGGCTTACCGGCGCCGAAGCGGCGCTGGTCGTCAATAACAATGCGGCGGCGGTGCTCCTGGGGCTGACGGCTCTGGCCCGGCGGAAAGAGGTGATCGTCTCTCGCGGTCAGGCGGTGGAGATTGGTGGCGGCTTTCGTATTCCCGACGTCATGCGCCAGAGCGGCGCTAAACTGGTGGAAGTGGGGACGACCAACTGCACCTATGCCCGCGATTTCGAGCAGGCGATAACCGAGCGCACGGTAGCCCTGATGAGGGTGCACTCCAGTAATTTCCGACTGGTGGGCTTTACCAGCGAAGTCACCCTTGAAGAGCTGGTGGAAATCGGCAAAAAGAATAATCTCCTTGTTCTGGACGACCTCGGCAGCGGCTGCTTCCTGGACACGACCTTGTACGGGCTCGCTCCCGAGCCGATGGTCCAGCAGAGCGTCCGCGCCGGTGCCGCGCTGACCTTTTTCTCCGGGGATAAACTCGTCGGCGGGCCCCAGGCGGGCATCATCGTCGGCGCTAGGCAATACGTGGACAAACTTAGAAGACACCCGCTGGCCCGCGCCGTGCGGATTGATAAAACGCGACTCGCCGGCCTGGCGGTTACGCTGCTTCACTATCTTAAGGAAGAAGCCACCACGAAAATTCCCGTGTGGCGCATGATTGCCGCGCCGATGCAAGATATCGAGCGGCGGGCCGGACTCTGGGCTAAAGCTCTCGGCGGTACGGCTAAGGTAATACCGGGGGAGACTATGGTGGGCGGCGGCAGCCTGCCCGGCGGAAGCCTGCCGACGCGACTGGTAGCTATCGGTGGCGGCGGAAGGAATACGGCCAGGGTAATCAGCGAACGACTTCGACTTCTGGAAGTGCCGGTTGTCGGGCGCATCGATAAAGACGTGCTCCTCCTCGACCCGCGCACGGTACTGCCGGAAGAAGATGGCATTGTTATAAAATCGCTCCGGGACATCGCAAATCGGCAAAAATAGCGTAATCGGCGGCTAATTATGTTTGTACTGGGTACGGCCGGTCATATCGACCATGGTAAATCACTCCTCGTTCAGGCCCTCACCGGGATAGACCCCGATCGCCTGCGGGAGGAGAAGGAGCGGGGCATGACCATCGAACTCGGTTTTGCCTGGCTCAAGCTGCCCTCCGGGCG
>DATLAD010000009.1:0-4228 GCA_035527575.1 Dehalococcoidales bacterium | reverse complement strand
CTGCCGCCCGGCTACGGCAAAGAGGAATGCGGCTATACCGATTACCGCCGGGTAAAAGGCGGGTTCCTCGTGCAGAACTCGGACTCGCTGCCGGAGAAACAGGTAAACATGAAAGTGGTCACCAGGCGCGCGCCTACGGCTAAAGAGAAAGAGGACCTGCTCTTCGCCTGGCGGGTCGCCAAGCACGTGAAGTCCAATGCCATCATGCTGATTAAGGACAAGAAGGTGACGGGTATGGGGGCGGGGCAGCCCAGCCGGATTATCAGCGCCCGGATAGCCGGCGAAAAAGCCGGCGAGAAGGCCAAAGGGAGCGTCCTGGCCTCGGACGCCATGTTCCCGTTCTCCGATGTCGTGGAGCATGCCGCTAAAATAGGCGTGACTGCTATCATCCAGCCCGGCGGCTCGATACGCGACCAGGATTCGATAGATGCCGCCGATAAGCATAACATCGCCATGGTCTTCACCGGCGTCAGGCACTTCAGGCATTAAAAAAGGGGAGTCTAAGAGGGGCTTATGGCTAATGCGGTATTAGTCGTGGATATGCTCCGTGGCTTTATGGAGGAGGGTTATCCTCTGTACATCGGCGCCAAAGCCCGCAGCATCATACCCGATATCCAGCGTCTCCTGGAACGGGAGCTTGCCCGCGGTTCTAAAATCTTTTTCATCTGTGACAACCACGACCCGGACGACCTCGAATTTAAGATGTTCCCTCCCCATTGTATCGCCGGTACGGTCGAGGCTGAGGTCATTCCGGAGCTGGCCGCATACCCGGGCGAGATAATACCCAAAAAGCGTTACAGCGGCTTTTACGGCACAGACCTCGAAGAAAAGATGAGGAAGCTGAAGCCGGGTAAATTAATTATATGCGGCGTGCTGACCAATATCTGCGTTATGCACACTGCTGCCGATGCCCGTAACCGCGACTATGAGGTGGAGATACCGGTGAAATGTGTTGCTTCTCCGGATGAGGCGGCACATCGCTTCGCTCTGGAGCACATGGACAAGGTGCTCGGAGCCGGGCTTGTTTAGGAGGTGAACCATGCTAACGCCGGAGTTTAAACCGTCCCGGGAAGTCCTCTCCGGGGATACCGCCGACGTCTACTTCGTCCGCACCATCGATATCCTGCGTAAAGAGAAACTCAACCCGGTGGCGACCATGGAGGTCTTCGGGAGTCGCGCCGGGGTTTTATGTGGCATCGAGGAGGTCAAGGCGCTGCTGGCTGAGGTCCTGCCCGAAGGCAAACGCGAGGTCTGGGCGCTGGCCGAGGGCGAAACGATGTCGGCCAAAGAAGTGGTGCTGCGCATCACCGCCCCCTACCAGAGCTACGGCGTGTACGAGACAGCCATCGTCGGCATTTTAGCCCATTGCAGCGGCTGGGCGACAGCCGCCCGGGAGTGTGTTGACGTCGCTGGCGGGATACCGCTAATCAGCTTCGGGGCGCGCCACGTGCACCCCTCGGTGGCCGGGGTGATGGACTACGCCGCGATGGTGGGGGGATGCGCCGGCTGCTCCAGTGTTGTTGGCGCCCGAATGGCCGGCGTGGAGGCTTCCGGGACGATGCCCCATGCCCTGATTATCGTGGTGGGCGATACGGTCGAGGCCACCATCCTGTTCGATAAGCACATGCCGCCGGAAGTGCCGCGAGTCTCGCTGGTGGATACCTTTAAGGACGAGGCCGAGGAGAGCCTGCGGGTGGCCGAGGCGCTGCGGGAGAAACTTCAGAGCGTGCGACTGGACACCCCTTCCGAGCGCGGCGGGGTTACGGTGGAGCTGGTCAAGGAGGTGCGCGCCCGGCTGGACCAGGCCGGCTTCAAGCACGTGGGGATTTTCGTCAGCGGCGGCATCGACCCCGAACGTATTACCTATTTCCTAAAAAGTAGGGCGCCGGTGGATGGGTTCGGCGTGGGCAGCTATATCAGCGGCGCCCGGCCTATAGACTTTACCGCCGATCTCCATGAAATAGAAGGAAAACCAATCGCCAAGCGTGGCCGCATACCGGGTATTACGCCTAGCCCGCGGCTGAAGCGGGTGTTGTAAGGAGGAAATTATGTGGGAACAAATGATGGCCTTCCTGAAATCCTTTTTCATCTATCCCGGCCTCAACTGGGACCTGATGCTCATCGGCATCGGCCTGGGGATAGTCTTCGGGGCTATCTGGCTCTGCGGTCACTGGCCGCCGCTTTTCAAAAAGCACTGGCTCTGGGCGGTGGCGGTGGTGAGCGCCTTCCTGACGTTGCTGGCGGTTGCTTTCGTCCAGATACCGCTTCAGCACTATACCGGACAGACCTTAATGCACTTCTGGAGTCAGGAAACTCTCATGAACTGGCTGCTGCTGGCGGGCATACCGTCGATACTGCTCAGCGGGCTGGTGCAGGAGGGCGCCAAGATGGTGCCGATGGCCTTCTGGTGGTGGCGCAGCGGCAGGAATATCAGCCCCGGGCTGGGGCTGGCCATCGGGGCGATTGCCGGAGCGGGATTCGGCATCTTCGAGGCGGTGTGGGTACACGGGCGGATATTTGCCGCCGGCTGGACATTAAACGCAATTCAGACGGATGGTTTTCTCGGGATTATCGGGTTCTGGGAGAGGTTCTTCGCCGTGGGCTTTCATATTGCGGTTTCCGCCCTTGTCGGTTACGGACTGGCCAAAGGTAAAGGGTGGCAGTTCTACCTTATCGCCGCTGTGCTGCACGGTCTTTTGAATTACGGGGTTGTTTTCCTGCAAAAAGGTTATTTAACGATTGTCCAGGTGGAAACCTGGGTGGCCGTGGTAGCCGTAATAGTGACTGCCGTGGTTCTCCTGCTACGCTGGCGGAAGAGGGATGAAGAGGAAATAGAACCGGCTGAGACGGTTGAGACGATTGAACCAACCGGTATAGATATTTAGCGGCGGGTAAATTTAAGGCTGAGGACTTTTTTAGTTTTTACCGTGACCTTGGCGCGCTCGTCGATGCGGTAGCCGACCACCCAGAGGATTTCCTCCGGTGAGCATACGATAGGTATTCGCTTTCGCCATGACTGAGGTATCCTGGTGTCAATCATGAACGCGTTCAGCTTTTTGGGTTGTTTCATGCCCAGCGGCTGAAAGCGGTCGCCCGGGCGGCGGCAGCGGACGGTAAGTCTTTCCCCCGTCTCATCATAATCGAGAAAGGCGGTAAATTCGCCGGATTTGCCGCCTTCGTCTTTAGCTGCAGTCGGGGATATGACGGCGGCTTCGATATCCCATCCGGGAATGCCGGTATGGCCGGGTATGTTCAGTTCGGTATCGGCTTCCAGAGGGGGGAAGGGGCAGAGAGATGCCGGGTCGGGTGACAGCACGTACCTGTCATACTCGATAGCGAAACTCATGCCATCGGGGAGTCCGATTACTTTTCCGGCCGGTTTATCCAGGGCGGCTATAATGTCTTCGATGTGACCTGCTTCGATATCTTTCAGGTTGCCCAGGAGCGACTCCATGGCGGCCCGCAGCAGGTGGCGTTTCAGGGCGGATGGCAGGTCGGCAAAACCTGCCTTATCGATGATTACAGCGCCTCCCTCCTGGCGTACGACCCCGTCCCGAAGTCGGGCTACCCCGGCATCTATGAAGTCCAGATCGTCGGTGGCGATGCGCGCCGTGCGGAGCAGGGCTTCGGCAACCTGCGGATTGTATTTACGGAGCTCGGGCAGCAGGTGGTGGCGGATTCTGTTGCGGAACGGCTCCGTCGAGAGGTTGGAGGTGTCGGTGCGGGGGTGGAGTCGATGCCGGCGGCAGTAGGCGGTCGTTTCCTCGCGGGACAGCTCAAGTAATGGCCTGACGATGATGAGGCTATGGTCGGAAGATTGCCAGCGGCTGACGGGCCGCAGTCCCCGCAGCCCCCGCGTGCCGCTGCCCCTTATCAGGTGCATGAGGATAGTCTCGACATGGTCATCGGCGGTATGGCCTACCGCCACCCGCGCCGCCCCGATGTCTGCGGCGACCTGCGCCAGGAAGGAGTAGCGGACTTCACGCGCCGCTTCTTCCGGTGAAAGGCGGTGCCGCGACTGAAATGCCATGACGTCGCGCGACGCCACGGTAGCCGGGACGCCCAGTCGGCGGGCCAGGTCGGCAACATAGGCGGCATCGGCTTCGGACTCGGCGCCGCGCAGCTGATGATTGAGATGGGCGACGTGCAGTTCTACATTCAGCTCTTTTTGCAGCTTGACTAGGATATGGAGCAGGCACACTGAGTCCGGGCCGCCGGACACGGCCAC
>DATLAD010000008.1:0-2945 GCA_035527575.1 Dehalococcoidales bacterium | reverse complement strand
TATCTGCGATACTCTGGTAAGCTTCGATGGTGGTGGGGACATCGAAAGCCTTCAGCGAGACTTTTATCAAATCGAAGTCGAGGCTCTCCAGCAGGCGTATCTGTTCTAAAGCCGCCGCTACCATTCTTTCGGCGACGGTCAGCTTCGGGTTGTCGGTCTTGTGCTTGCCCGCCTTACGTAGTCGTGGAGGGACGGCGGGTAAACTGCCGGCGTTCAGACCGATGCGGATGGGCGCTCCCCTCTCCTTAGCTGCCAGGGCCACTTTCTTGACTTTATCCGCCTCCCCGATATTACCCGGGTTAAGGCGGAGCGCGTCGGCGCCGGATTCCAGCGCTTTCAAGGCCAGGCGGTAGTCGAAGTGGATATCGGCGACCAGCGGTATGCGAATGCCTTTCTTTATGTCAAATATAGCCCGGGCGGCTTCGGCGTCGGGCACAGCCACGCGCACCAGCTCGCAGCCGCAATCCTCTAGTTCCCTGACCTGCTCGATGGTCGCTCTGGCATTTCGAGTATCGGTCTTGGTCATCGACTGCACCACGATTGGCGCGCCGCCGCCGATGGTGACATTACCGATACGAATCGCTTTGCTAACTCTTCGAGGATTCATCTTTTCGTTTATTTTTCGCACCGGATTAATTTCATTTTACAACCCTCCCCCTGTGTCCCCCTCCCTTGACAAGGAAGGGGGAAGGTTTTTAAAAGAGAGGTTTCACCTCTCTTAGACTTTCCCTTCTTGACCCCCTAAGGTATCAGGCTCTCCCCGCTTACCCAGCGGATAATATCCTGGTAGGTAATCAGCACCATCAGCGCCAGCAACACCATAAATCCGATAGAATGTATGACGCCTTCAATTCTCGGGGGCACGCGTTTACCCCGCCGCACCCACTGCAGAAAGATAAACAAAATCCTGCCGCCGTCAAGAGCCGGCCACGGTATTATCTGGGTTATGGCAATGGCGATGCTGATGAACGCCGCCAGCTCCAGCACCGGGCTTATCCCGGTATGGGCTACCTCTCCGGTAATCTGTACGATGCCCACCGGCCCGGCCGGCACAAAAGGTATCGTGCCGATAATCATGCCGATTATCCCGTTCTTGTACAGGATAAGAGTCTCGATGCAGGTACTCGCCCCGATGGGAATCGCTTTCCAGAAAGGATAGCTTTCCGGAACGATGGTATAGTCCACGGTACTGGACAAAGTGCCGATGGCTCCCTGCCCTTCCGGAGGCCGCCAACGTGGTACAAGCCTGACCGTCTCGGTAGTGGCATCGGCATGCTCGATATATATGGTAATTTCCTCGCCCATGTCAAGCTGAATATAGCGGGCAAGGTCGCCAAGGTTTTTAACCGGCTTGTCATTCACGCTGATTATCATGTCGCCGGGTCTGATACCGGCCATTTCAGCGGGCGAGCCCGGGGCGACCTCCTCCACCTGCACCTGCCCGTCGATTACATTATGAGGGACCATGTACGCCACGGCCAGAAGGACGAAGGGCAGTATCAGGTTCATCAACATGCCGCCGCTCATTACCAGCAGCCTGACGCCGTAGCCCCTGGCAGCCAGGGCCCGCGGCGCGGTGGGGTCGACTTCTCCGGATATCTTGTTGAAGCCGCCGAAGGGTATCCAGTTAATGGAATATATCGTTTCGCCCCATTTTTTTCCGTACAGGCGCGGCGGGAAGCCGATACCGAACTCCTCCACCCATGCGCCCGTAGCCTTGGCCGCAATAAAATGCCCCAGTTCATGGACGATGATGAGCACAGAAAGGACGACTATACCCACGACTATCGTAAGTATCATTTGCCGTTCCCCCCGGCGAGTTTGAGGACCATCCCGCGCGCCCAGGCATCCGCCGCCATGATTTCTTCCAGCGACGGGTGAGTCACCTTCCGGTGCCGCTCGAGCACCCGCTCGACGAGACGGGCAATATCGATAAATCCTGTACGCCCGGATAGAAACAGGTCGACGGCCGCTTCGTCGGCGGCGCAGAGCACTGCCGGGCAGGTCCCCCCTTCCCTCCCCGCCTCAATGGCCAGCCGCAGACAGGGGAATCTATCCGTGTCCGGACGTTCGAAAGTAAGGTCGGTAAAATTACTCCAGTCGATAGCGGGCAGCGTAGGATTAGCGAGTCGGTCGGGATAAGACAGCGCGTACTGAATCGGCAAACGCATATCGGGACAGCTCAACTGCGCCTTGACCGAGCCGTCGACGAACTCCACCATAGAGTGAACGATGCTCCGGGGATGAATCAGCACCGTAATATTATCAACAGGCATATTGAAAAGCCAGCGGGCTTCGATAACCTCGAGTCCCTTGTTCATCAGGGTAGCCGAATCGACGGTCACCTTCTTGCCCATCTGCCACGAAGGGTGCTTCAAGGCCTGCGCGACGGTTATCCCGGCCATCTGCGCCTTTGAATAGTCTTTAAAAGGACCGCCGGACGCGGTGAGGATAATGCGGCGCGCCGCCTGCTTCTCTCCGTTGAGACACTGCCAGATGGCGCTGTGCTCGCTATCGACGGGCAGAATCCGGGCGCCGCTTTTTTCAGCCGCGGCGATGATGATTTCCCCGGCGGCCACGAGCGATTCCTTATTGCTGAGGGCGATAGTCTTGTTGTTCTGTACCGCCGCCAGGACTGCGCCCAGACCGGCCGTCCCCGAGGTAGCCACAACCACAATATCCGTATCAGGGTGGCAGGCCATTTCCTCGGGGGAGAGAAACTTGCATCCGGCGGCAATCAGTCGATTTTTGGCCTCTTTATCATCACCGGACACCGCGCAGCTGACGAACTCCGGCCGGAACTCTTTCACCTGCTCCGCCAGCAAATCGATGTTCTTGCCGGCACCAAGACCGAGGACGCGAAAATGCTCCGGCAGGGCGCGGACGACTTCCAGCGTCTGCCGTCCGATAGAGCCGGTCGACCCCAGGATAGCCAGCCGCTTCAC
>DATLAD010000007.1:0-5578 GCA_035527575.1 Dehalococcoidales bacterium | reverse complement strand
ACCGGCCCCCGGGCGACTATCTCCCCCTCCTGTCCCGGGGGTAGCTCGTTATCGTTGTCATCGAATATCTTTATCTCCCAGCAGGGCAGAGGCTTGCCCGAAGAGCCTGTTTTGCCGGTGCCGTCAATGGGGGAGCAGGTGATGTGACAGACCGTCTCGGTTTGTCCGTAGACGTCGGTAATGTTAAGGCCGTAGAGTTGCCGGAACTGACGAACGACCACCGGTTCCAGGGGGGCTCCGCCGCTGATACAGAGGCGCAGTGAGCTCAAATCATGCCGGATGCCCTCGCGCCGGGCGACATTTATCATCAGTGAGTAGATATAGGGGACGCCCATGTACATCGTGCCTTTTTCGCGTTCCACGGCCTCCATGAAGCTATCGATGGACCGTCCTGTTCCCGGCACCGCCACTACGGTACTACCTTTATATATCGAAGCTATAAGCACGGAGGTCAGGCCGAACTGGTGGTACATGGGGAGGGCAAACTGTATTATCACGTCTTTTTCCGTCTGCTCGAACCCAACGGCGGAGTTTACGGCCTCGGTGGTGACAGCGTAATTGGAAAGGGCGACGCCGTGGGGGCCCTGGGTTGGCCCTCCGGTGTAGGATATAATGGCGATATCTTCCGGGTCTACGGGCACATCGACGGCGGATGCCGGATTTTTAGCTAAAATCTCGTGGTAGTCGGTAAACCGTCCCCCGTGGGCGGGGCCGAAGGTAATGACATTCTCGATGGAGTCGAACCGCGGCAGGGCGGGCAGCAGCGATTCCAGGGGCGGGTTTTCGACGACCAGCACCCTGGGGCGGCAGTCGTCAAACAGACTGACGAGTTCGTCGGCGATATATCTGGAGTCGAGAGGTACGGCGATGCCGCCGGCCTTCATTATCCCGAAGAAGACGGATACGAATTCCGGATTGCTGGCCTGTATCATGGCCACGCGGTCGCCCTTTTTCACGCCCATATCCATCAATGCGCGGGCGACCTTGTTAGAGTCCTCGTCAAGGCGGGCGAAAGAGACCCGTCGCTCGCCCATGAGAACGGCCGTTTTATCGGTGAAACGCCTGGCCGCGTTCTCCAGCATTGACTTCAAAATCATGTGCTATCTTGGTGCTGCCTTTCTCATAGATTATCGATTTTTAGAGTATGAGATATTAAATAATGTCATTCTCGGGCACGACCCGAGAATCCAGACCATCACACCTCCGCTGGATTCCCGCTTTCGCGGGAATGACAATTGGTGGGCGGGAATGACACCAGACCCATGGCTAGTCACTCTCCAGCACCACCCTGGCGTCCACGGCCACGGCGCGGTCGCTGTAAGCGATAACGGGGTTGAGGTCGAGCTCTTTGACCACCGGGTATTGCGTTACGAAGTCGGCGACCGCCAGCAGCATCTCTTCCAGTTTATCTTCGTCGACGGGCGGAAGGCCCCGGTAGCCCGTCAGCATCCGGTAGCCCTTTATTTCCTTTATCATCTCGCGGACGTCCCGCCGGGTGACGGGTATTACCCGCAGGGAGACGTCTTGGAGGATTTCGACCCATACCCCGCCGAGACCGAACATGAGCACCGGGCCGAACTGGGCGTCCCTGGACATGCCGATGATTACCTCAACGCCCGGGCTGGCCATCTTCTGCACGGATATCCCCTGAATAATCGCCTGCGGATGCTTCCGGCCGGCAGCTTTCAGGATATCATCGTAGGCCTGTCCGACCTGGTCCGGGGTTTCCAGTCCCAGCCGGATGCCGCCGGCGTCGCTTTTATGGACGATATCCTGCGAAGCTATTTTCAGTACCACGGGGAAGCCGAGTTCCTTGCCGATGGAGACGGCTTCTGAGCTTGACGCGGCCAGTCTGGTATCGATAACGTTTACGCCCGACTGCTCGAGGAGTTCCTTGGACTCAATCTCGGTCAGGACGACTCTGCCTTCATCTCTGGCTCGCTTGATTATCGCGTGCACGGTCAATGGAATTGTCATGGTGGAATAAGTCCAGTATAGCAGACCTGCGTAAGTTTTTAAAATGTGCAGGTTAGTTTTCCAGCAGTGATTTAATCTCCGGCGGGTTCAGCCGCCGCGCCTCTCCCTCTTTAAGGCTGCCCAGGCTCAGCTTGCCGATACGTACGCGTTTCAGGGCCAGGACGGGGTGTCCCAGTCTTTCGAACATGCGGCGCACCTGCCGTTTCCTGCCCTCGTGGATGGTGATGCTGTAGTTGAACGGCGGCGAGGAAGTGGATGTTTTTACCCGGGCCGGGTGGGTCACGCCGTCTTCCAGCAGGATGCCGTGTTTCAGCTTTTTAATCTCGTCCTGTTTAAGGCTGCCCCTGATATGGACCAGATACTCTTTTTCGTGCTCGAACCTGGGGTGGGTCAGCCGGTAGGTAAGGTCGCCGTCGTTGGTAAGCAGGAGCAGGCCGGTTGTGTCTTTATCGAGTCGTCCCACCGGGTAAAGCCTGAGTTTACGGTATTTCGGCGGCAGGATATCCAGCACGGTGCGGCGCCCCTTCTCGTCGCTGACGGTAGAGACGACATCTTCCGGCTTGTTGAGCATCAGGCAGATTATCTCATCGGGTTTGAGGTTTACCGCCTGCCCGTTGATGGAGACGCGGTCCTTCGCCACGTCCACCGGGTGGTTGAAGGACTCGGCTACCTTGCCGTTGACCTCAACCTTACCCTGCTTGATAGCATCAGCCATGCGGCGGCGGGAGCCGACGCCGGCTTCGGTAAGCGTTTTAAGGAGAGGTTTAGTAGGCATAGGTCAACCTGTCTTGAGAAACAACCGGATAAAGGGGGATTTTCTTTAAGTATAAATCTTATGGAGAATAAAGACCAGCAGGTTAATGCTATGAGGTGTCTTTGTGCGGAGGGCGCGAATCTTCCCTTTTCCTGAAGCGCTGGATGACCCGGATGACCACGATTACAAAAGCTATAGCCACCAAAATCCATGGCGCCAGTATCATGGCCTTATTAACGATGGGGACTTTGCCGCCGATAGCGGTCGGTGTCTGGGTCTGCTCGGAGCCCGGCGTATAGAAAGCGTAGGGGTTACTCTGGTTATTATAGCCGGTCTGTATCCAGCCGGAGTCGAACCAGCCGGGGTTAGCCTGGGCGGGACTCGGCCCGATGGCCCCGATGATAGACACGATTATCAGGGCGAGTGACAGCAACCCGATGAGGCTTCTATTTGAATGCGACATTAATCCCCGCATAGCCAGTAAGCACGCATTATACGAAAAAGTAAGGGTTAACCCTCAATTCTAGTACAAGTTACCCCTATTAAAGTCTACATTCGCGTTATGAAGAAAGGCCTAAAGATGCGTAAAGTTTCATAAAGATTTCATAAAGTTTTTCTAAAGAAAGCGCCATCTGGCGAAAAGGTGCCGACAGGCGTGTTTCGGACGCTGTGGCGTCTTTGCGGTATCATGACTGATATTTGTACCCGGATAATATTAAGAGCCCTGCTTTTTCTGCGTCAGCTTTTGCTGACCTGGCACAGCTGTGATTTACAGGGAATGAAGCCTGAAATCGGGTCGAGGGTGCTGTCATCCACCAGCAGGTTGACATTGGCATCGCCGGGCCAGTCATGCGGCAGGGAAACGACGCCGGCCAGCATGGAATCGGTGACGTTGGCCTTCATCCTGATGCTGCCCCGCGGAGAACTGACCGTTACCGTATCGCCCGTCTTGATGCCGCGGGGGGAGGCATCGGCGGGGTTGATATCAACCAGCGGGTCCGGCATAAGTTTGCGCAGTTGGGGAATGTTACGGAACTGCGAGTGGGTGTAGGCCATCACCCTGGCACCGGAGGTCATTACCAGCGGGTATTTTTTAGCCAGGTCGGGCCGGCTGAGCGGGCTTTCCGGCGGCTCTTTATATGCGGGGAGCGGTTCGAGGCCGTGTTCCGCCAGTATGGAAGAAGCGATTTCTACCTTGCCGGACGGTGTCTTAAAGCCCGTTTTCTCGTAGGGTTTTTCCAGCCGGGGCTGTACGGATAGTTTGATACCTTCGGGGTGCCGCTGGAGGTCGTTGAATGTTATTTCCAGCGGTTCTAGGATATAATCCGCGCACTTCTCGAAGCTACCGTTCCAGAAAAGGTCGCCGAAGCCGAGTCGTTCGGCCAATCCGGAGTAAATGTCCCACTCCGTCCGGCTTTCGCCGAGCGGTTCGATGGCCGGTTCGATGAGTTTTACGATACCTCCGTAGTCGGTCAGGAGAATATGCCGCTCCAGCCAGGAAGCTATGGGCAGCACGATATCGGCAAGCTGCGTACCGGGTGTCTGGAAGTACTCGGTCACGGCAATGAAATCGAGCTTCTTGAAGGCCTCGACCATGTGGGCGGAACTGGCGAAAAACTGTGTGCAGAGTCCCGCCGCGAACATGGCTTTAAGGGGATAGGGCTGACCGCTCTCAATCTGTGTGACGATGGCGTTGGACTGCATCTCGTGGTAGCGTTCCGTCCATACGGGGAACTGTATCGAGCCTACTCCCGGGGGCATATCTTTGATTCGTTCGTGCAGGGTGATGTCGTTGGGCTGTCTCTCGGTATGGGGGAGGGGCCTGTTGCCGCCGGCGATGTCGATGTTGCCGGTCAACGCCGCCAGTGTAATTACGGCGCGGTGGTTCTGCACGCCGTTGGCGTGGTGGGTGGTGCTGTTGGCGCTCAGGTGGAGCTTGGCCGGTTTACTGGTGGCGTAGAGCCGGGCCGCTTCCCTTATTTTGGCGGCGGGCACCCAGGTAATCTTTTCGACACGCTCCGGCGTGTATTCACGGGCCAGCTCTTTCAGTCCTTCGAAGCCGGTTGTCCACTTATTGATAAAGTCCTTATCGTACAGGTCTTCGTTGATGATGACATTCATAAAGCCCAGCGCCAGGGCGCCATCGGTGCCGGGACGCAGTTGCAGGTGTATATCCGCTTTGGCGGCGATGGTGGTGCGGCGGGGGTCGACGACGATGAGTTTAACGCCTTTCTCTTTAGCTTCCAGGTTTTCCAGCCATGCCCCGGCTGACGATACGACGGCAGCGCCCCAGATGAGCTTGCATTTCGTCTCCGGCTCTAAAGAGCTGCTGGATCCCGTGAGATACGAGTAATCGTGGCCGTAGGTCAGGTTGGAGGCTATCCAGGTGCCGGAAAAGCAATTGCTGCTTTCGGTGCAGTAGTTGGGCGAGCCGAAGGCATGGGTGAGGCGGTGGAAGTATGGGCGCGGCTCTTTGGTGTAGGCAATCCAGAAGACGACCGATTCCGGGCCGAAATTGTCTTTAGCCGATTGAAGCCTGGCGGCGACGGTATCCAGTGCCTCGTCCCATGAGATACGCTGCCACGAACCCTCTCCCCGCTTACCGGTGCGTTTCAAGGGATACCGGAGGCGGTCGGGATGGTAGACAAAGTCTAGCTGGGCCTTCCAGCGGGGACAGTGGGCTACTTTGGGATTGGCAATGTCAATCTTGATAATCTTACCGTCCTGGACGAGGACTTTAGTGGGGCAGGTCATGGTGCACATGTAGCAAATACCATCTTTGACTTTGAGTGATTTAGACATCGAATTCAGTGCTCCCTTCTAAGTTGAGATACGTAAATTGAGTTT
>DATLAD010000006.1:0-6066 GCA_035527575.1 Dehalococcoidales bacterium | reverse complement strand
TGTTCGTGCATCTACCCCTGCCGCACTTCATGCTGACCCAGCACGAAGCTGTCGGCGAAAAAACTCCCAAAGCGGCACTCAAGGAGCAGAGGGACGCCTACTGGGAAAAACTCGGTGGATACAGGAAAACGGATATTTACCAGTGGGACCTGCTGAAAGCCGGCAATGTGATAGAGGGCCCGGCCATCATCGAGTCCGAAAATACCACCGTGGTCATCGAACCCGACTGGACATTCGCGATGGCCCCGGAACTCTACGGAATGATTACTTATAATCTTTAAGTCTCACTTATTAATCTGAATATGTAACAGGAGGACGGACATGCCAGGTGCAATAGACTACGAAATAGGTAAAAGATTACATCCAGAGCCTCCAACGGATGAAGAACTCGAGTTCATGAAGGATATTGAACCTACTTCAGCGGGTATCTTCCTTCATAAGCTACACACCATAGCGTCCGAGGGTAATGAGACCCTCGTCAAGCTCGGCGCCAGTACGGGCTGCCGCTGGGGAGATACGGCCTGTGCCATTTATACCAGGTCGGGAGACAGTGCTGTCTGCGCCTCGGGTCTGTATTTTCATTCCGTGCTGGGTTCAACGGACATCAAGTATATCATGAAGTACTGGTTGAACGACCCCAGCGTCGGTGTCAAACCGGGAGACGCTTTCTTCTGTAATTCGCCCTACATCCGCGGTACGCATCCGCCGGATATGGGAATATATGCGCCCATATTCTACAAAGGCAAGCTCATATGCTGGATTGGCGCTGTCGTTCACACCGGTGAATGCGGCGCCTGCGAACCCGGCGGCATGCCGACCGGCTCCAGGAGCATGTATGATGAGGGGTTACAGGTTCCTGCTTTGAAAATAGCTGAGAACTACAGACTGAAAGAGGACGTCATCAACTACTTCAATCATATGGTACGTGACCCCCGGGCGATGACCCTGGATATCAAGGCAAGAATGGCCTGTTTAAGAGTAGTAGAGAAACGTTTAACACCCGTGATAGAAAAATATTCACCCGAGTATACGGTCGGTATTCTCAGGTATGTCATTAAGCTAACGGGCGAAGCTACCAGGATGCGTATCAGCACCTGGAACGACGGTAAGTACAGCTTTGTCCAGTTCATCGACGCCGTCGGCGTACTGCACCGGCTGACGAAAGTCGCCGTCACTTTAGAGAAAAAGGGAGACCACCTGTACTTTGATTACGATGGTACTTCCCCGGAGGTCATGGACCGCGTGGCCAATTCCCCCGGAACGGGGGTCATCGGCGTAAACACCGTTTATTTGCTGGGTCACCTGTTCTACGATTTACCTCATAATTCAGGTATCCTGGAGCCCATGTCCTTCAAGATGCCGGATGGCACTATCGTCAATGCCAGCCGCGAGTCTCCGAAAGCCGGCTGCGCTTATGTCCACGAGGCAGGTTCCCTGGCCGTGCAATACGTGCTTCAGAACCTGGTTTATGCCGCCAGCCCGGAGCGGACCGAGTGTGCCGGTAACCGTGGCTTCGATACCCTGTCCTACGGAGGCGTGAACCAGTATGGGGAGTCGTTTGCCGATGCGGGTGCGGAGATGAACGGAATCGGGTTTGGCGCCAGGAGCTATAAAGACGGCGTGGACGTTGCCGGAGCCTACTTCGCGCCGATGACTTCCGAGCCCGGAGAGGTTGAAAGCCTGGAGTCGCACCTGCCGTTTCTTTATTTATACCGCGGCTTCCATCAGGATAGCTGCGGCCACGGCAAATACCGGGGCGGTGTCGGTATGGATTACGCCGTAAAAATCCACGCTGTCCCCAGTGCAGCTCTGGGCACCTGGGGCTTTGGCTCCAAGATAACCCTGGCTCAGGGCCTCTTTGGCGGCTACGGCGTTCCGGCGCTTCCCTTCCTGGCAATTTCAAAGTCCAATATGGACGATATGTTGCGTAATACGGATGCAAATATACCGAATTCAGCCAGGATGCTTTACCATGAACAGGCGATTAAAGGACATTACAATTTACGGGGATATCCCTGCGTGGCCGAGCCCACCCGGGAAGGCGACCTGGTTGCCGGCGGCACCGGCGGAGGCGGCGGGTACGGCGACCCGATTGAACGTGACCCGTCCAAGGTAATGAAAGACCTGGAGACAGGGACCATCTCTCACTGGGCCGCTAAGAATGTCTACAAGGTTGTTTACGACGAGAAAAGACTGGCGGTCGATGAGGAAAAAACAAAGGCGCTGCGCGAACAGGAAAGAAAGGATAGAAAGACAAGGGGTAAGAAATTTGCCCAGTTTGAGAAGGAATGGTTAAAGAAGAAACCCAGCGACGAGACTCTGGAGTTTTACGGCTCATGGCCGACGCCTAAATATGAATCGTTCTCTTATTTTGGCGACTGGTCCGGGTATCAGCAGAAATGAATAAAATCATAGCAAGTGCCAGGGAAGCGCTGGCCGATGTTTTTGACGGTGCCGTCATCCTGTGCGGCGGCTTCGGCTGCGTGGGCGGCATGCCGTCGATGCTGCTCAGGGCGCTATCCGAACTACCGGTAAAGAACCTCACCCTGGTCGGTAATGCGCCGGTGCTCGGACTGGAAGCTCAAAAGACAGCCGCCAGGACCATGAAGGTGCCGGAATCCTACGCCGACGGCTCATTATTGTTGAAAAACGGACAGGTCAGCAAACTGATTGCGTCCGTTCCGGCAATGGCTATATATCGCCTTCAGGAACCTTTTCCCATCGTCAAGGCCTTGCAGGAAGGTCAGGATATTGAAATTACGCTCGTACCCCAGGGCACCCTCGCGGAAAGAATCAGGGCTGCCCGCGCCGGCATTCCCGCCTTCTATACAAATACCGGTACGGGAACACTCCTGGAGAAGGACAGAGAGGTCAGGCTGATTAACGGCCGGCCGTACCTGCTCGAATATGCCCTCAAGGCCGACTTTGCCCTTATCTGGGGCTATAAAGCCGACCGTTACGGCAATCTTATTTACAAAGGCACTTCCCGCACTTTTAACGCGACTATGGCCGGGGCGGCGGCCGTCACTATTGCCGAGGTGGCCGAGGTTGTCGAGCTCGGAAACCTGGACCCCGAAACAATTGTCACACCGGGTTTGTATGTTGACCGCATCGTCGTCAGACAGGGGGAACCATGATGAGCACGCCTAAAGCCAGAATGGACGAGCAGACAGTAGCCATGCGTGTGGCCAGGGAATTTCAGGATGGGATGATAGTGAACCTGGGCGGCGGCATACCAAGTCTGGCCTGCAACTTCGTGGCTGAGGGCAGAGATGTCTTATTCCATACGGAGAACGGGGCACTCGGCTACGGCGGCACGGCTTCTTTAGAAGAGGCGGACTGGAACCTGTTTAATGCCAGCTTCCAGCCGGTCACACCCCTGCCGGGAATGAGCTTCTTCAGTCATGATGAAGCTTTTGCCATGATTAAGGGAGGTCACATTGACATCAGTGTCCTGGGGGCGCTTGAAGTCTCCGAGAAAGGCGACCTGGCTAACTGGGCGATAGGTAATATGAAGGACCACAACGGAGATGTCGTCGCCTGGATAAAAACGGGCAGGTTCCCTCCGGCTATCGGAGGAGCTATGGACCTTGCCGTGGGGGCCAAAAGAATCATCGTGGCCATGACACACACAACCAGGGACGGCAGCCCCAAGATAGTGAAAGAATGCAAGTACGAGATAACCGCACCCGGGTGCGTATCGTTGATTGTCACCGATATGGCCGTTATCGAAGTCACGCCGGCGGGGCTGGTCCTTAAGGAGTTAGCCCCGGGCTTTACGCCCGATGACATTCAGGCGGTAACCGAACCCAAATTGATTGTTGCCAGTGACCTCAAGGAAATCGAACTGTAACTTCGGGGTTATCGTGAAACAAATAAGCGAGGAGAATCGAATGAAAACCAGGGTTCCGTTCAGGGAGGGACTTTTTGAAGAGACTTCCGGAAAAGGGTCACTTGTGGGAGCCAGGTGCAAGCAATGCGGACAGATAATCTTTCCCGGGAGAGAAACCTGCCTGAACTGCCTGGGCCATGACCTGGAAACCATACATCTTAGCCAGAACGGGAAACTGTTTACTTATACCATCGTCCACATGCCGAGCGAACACTTCGAACCTCCTTATGCGGTCGGCTGGATAGAGCTGCCGGAAGGGGTAAGGATATTCAGCCAGATTAGAGGCTGGCGGGAACATCCGCTGGCAACAGGGATGGAAATGGAATTACATTTCGAAACACTCTGGGAGGAAGAAGAAAAGGAAGTGATCGGATACGTCTTCCGGCCTTCCGTGAATGGCGTAGGAGCTTAAAAAGATGAGAGAAGTAGCCATCATCGGGGTAGGCAGCACGGTTTTTGGGAAGCTACCGGAGAAGTTGCCCTATCAGCTCGGGGCCGAAGCAGCCCGGGCAGCGGTGCAGGATGCCGGTATAACTCCCCAGGAGATACAATTCGCCTATTGCGGTAACCTCTATGGGGGTATGGTTATCGGACAGGCGGTTATGGGAGAGATAGGGGTTACCGATATCGAATTGACCAATGTTGAGAACGCCTGTGCCGGTGGCGCCACGGCTCTCAGGAAAGGCTGGTGGGATATAGCTTCCGGACTCTACGACGTGGGCATAGTCATCGGTGTCGAATCCATGACTACCAGCCCGATAGCCGGAAAACTTATACCGCCGGCCAAAGGCGACATCACCGGGGAACTGGGCATGAACATGGTAGCCAGGTTCGCTCTGTCGCAAAGAAGATACATGGACATGTTTAACGTTTCCCTGGAACAGATTGCCCGGGTCTCCGTAAAGAACCACCGGAACGGGTGCCTGAACCCGTACTCGCAATACCGGAAAGAGCTTACCATCGAAGAAATAATTAACTCCCGTCCAATTTGCGAGCCTATTACCCTGCTGCAATGCTGCCCGGCGACGGATGGAGCCGCCGCGGTGATACTGGTCCCCGGCGACATGGCTAAAAAATATACAAAAAAGCCGGTCTTTATTGCCGCCTCGGTATTGAAAAGCGGAGATTATGCGTTCCGCTGGGAGGATATGACCTTCTCCAATATGACCTATAAATGCTCCAGCAGCGCCTATGAAATGGCCGGCCTCGGTCCTGAAGACGTTGATGTTTGTGAACTCCATGATGCTTTCGCCGTCAACGAGTTACAGCATTACATCGAGCTGGGTTTTTGTAAGAGGGGCGAAGAAATACGTCTGCTCGAGGATGGCGTTACCGAATTAGGAGGCAGGCTGCCGGTGAATCCCAGCGGCGGTCTCCTCTCAAAGGGGCACCCCGTCAGCGCCTCGGGCGTGGCGCAAATAGCCGAACTCGTCTGGCAGCTGAGGGGCCAGGCTGGCGAGCGCCAGGTCGCCGGTGCTAAAGTCGGCCTGGCACATGTTATCGGCGGCGAGGTTACCGGCCTGGAGTCCGGGGCCGTTACGGTGCATATACTGAAGACGTGATTCCAGCGAGATTACCCCATTAAAAACATGGCGGAATGGGGCGCCTTAAAGGTGAGCGGTTATCATATATAGTAAGGAGATGATAATCAATTAAAGCCGGAAGGGGAAAGGCGTAATCGACTTATCCCCCAAAACCGGCCTTTACCGGTTAGCTTTGCGCGGCGACCACCGGCATGAATGATTTACGTTCTACGGCGCTTTTTTCGCAGCTATACCAGCCCGGTTTCAATTATTAACTGCGCGGTCCATCGGGCTGCCTTCCCCACTACTCCCGGGCAGTGTTCATCATGAGCGCCGGCCTTCTCGAATTTCTCGAATTCATCCATATCCGCAAGGTAATAAGGTCTGCCGAAGATTTTAGTCTGTATGTTACGACAGATTACGGAACCATACTCCCGGATAAACTCATCGTGGAGCTTCCTTATCAGTTCGAAGTTTTTAAGTAAAATCCCGGCAGTATCGGCAAAATCCTCTCTTTCTCTACCCATCAGGGAACTCAGAATCATGACCCCTCCGGTATAAGCACCACAGCTACCATCTGTAGACGCGCCCCCTCCGGCAGCCAGGCCGGTTGCCGCTTTAAAGACAGCGTCATTCCTGATATTAAAGGTG
>DATLAD010000005.1:0-5487 GCA_035527575.1 Dehalococcoidales bacterium | reverse complement strand
TTTCCGATTGTTCCATCATTTTTTCATGTTTTTCCCGCCAGTACTCCAGTCTTTCCGGGAAGAGCGGGGCTGTTTGCTTTCGTTTGGCAATGTCGGCGCGGACGATGTCCGCCAGGGCAGCCAGCGTCGGTTCGATATCGGCGGAAATGGATAAATCGGCCCGGTAGCCCCAGAAGGGCAGTCTTTCGTGCCGGGGGTCTTCATCCAGCATGATAATCCTGGCATTATCTCCGGGGCCGGCTGAAGGCGGGTACCATGGGGTAAGCCCGCCGACCACGAACACCGTATCCGCCTGCTTGAGCGCTTCCGAAGTGTCCTGGCCCATGTATAGAGGGTTGTTTTTAGGAAAACCGGAGGAATAGGGGAGGCGGGATTCGAACACCGGGATGCTCAGCATTTCCGCCAGTTCCGTCAGCTTCCGGGCGGCGCCGGGTTGCTTGCCCGGGTGCTCTGTAATGATGATTGGCTGCCGACTCCGGATAAGCTGCCCGGCCACTTCCTCCAGGTCTTTTCGGCGTGGTTCGACCGGTGTAGCGGCGGGATAGGGCCTGGCGATTTTTACTCCTTCCTGTGACTTCGGCAGCATTTCCGTGGGGATAGATAGAAAGACCGGCCCGCGTGGGGTGGTCATGGCTATCTGGCATCCCCGGGAAACGGAATCCACCAGGCTATCTCTCGATTTGACGGAGTTGCTCCATTTTACATAATCCTTGACCAGGGCGGGAGGCCCACCGATATCGGAGAGCAGCCCGAGCCAGTGCCAGCCCTGCGCCCTGACCTCGTGGTCGCCGCGGTGCTCGTAGGTTTCCCCGCTGAAAAGAATCATGGGGACACGGGCGGCGTAGGCAGTACGGATAGCCAGAGCCCCATTAATAGCACCGACGCTGGCATGAAGGAGAACGGCCGGCAGGCGGCCGCTGACTTCGGCGTAGCCCATGGCCATACTTATGGCCAAAGTTTCATGCCGGCAGTTAATATATTTCAGGGTGGTTTTAGCCTGTCCCTGGCGTTTGAGCAGCCCTTCCCAGACCGCCGTCCACTCCGTACCCGGGGAGCAGAAGATATATTCGACTCCGCACGCTTCCAGTAAATCCAGTAAAAGTTCTCCTCCGGATACGGTCATGATTTACCCCTTTGATTTTAATCGTTTGATACCGTGGTCGGTGGCGCGTGTTGAGACCGGTTGGCTTATAACAACTATATCAAAGCGTCCCGCCTTTAATCAATCTGCTGCCGGAATGCCCGGCGTTTTGCTGTTGACGGGCTCGGTAATCACGCCATATAGCTCCGGCCGGCGGTCTTTAAAGCGGTCTATCTCGTACTCCCCCTGTATGGTTACAAAACGCTTTTGACGGGCTGTTTCCAGGTCGACCTCTCCATAAATGATTTCCTCTTTATCGGCACTGGCCTGGCTCAGCGTTTTGCCGGTAGCTTCCACTATCTTGCTCTGGCCGGCGAAGGATGAACCTCTCTCGGTGCCGACGCGGTCGGCGGCTACCACATGGACCGTATTCTCGATGGCCCGGGCGGGAATGACGTGTCTTATCATGTCTTCGGCGCGGTCTTTGGGGAAATTGGTAGGCACGACCAGGATATCGGCGCCCAGCAAAGCCATAACCCTTGAGCTCTCGGGGAAAGCGATATCATAGCAGATTTCTACACCGATATTACCGATTGGAGTTCGGTATACTTCAAACGGTTTATCGCCGCGGTCCACGAAGCGGTCGACCCCGAGAAAGGGGAGGTGGTTTTTCCTGTATTTACCGATGATTCCCCCGGGGCCGATAAAGGCCGCA
Source organism: Dehalococcoidales bacterium (assembly GCA_035527575.1). Classification (GTDB taxonomy): domain Bacteria; phylum Chloroflexota; class Dehalococcoidia; order Dehalococcoidales; family RBG-16-60-22; genus JAFGPF01. The sequence goes on along the minus strand of DATLAD010000005.1, from coordinate 3,691 downwards.
GCGTTGAATAACCTGTTATCGGCTTTTTCCAGGAGCCCGAGAATGACATATGCTTTGAGTTTCTTACAGAGAGGGACAAGTTTTTCGGTGGCGGGGCCGGGGATGGTTTCGGCGAAAGGAAGCGCCTCATCCCGACTGTGAAAGATATAACCGGAGAGGCTGCATTCCGGAAATACTATCAGGTTGGCCTGCATTTCCGCTGCTTCCTTAAGGGCGCTGATGATTTTCTCCAGATTCTTCGGTGGATTCATAAGGATGGGATTGGTCTGGACCGCGGCAATCTTTATTTTCAACATATTACCTCAATTAGTCCGTGGCCGGCATTCCCGGCATTTTACCATCGACCAGCGGGACGACGCATATCACTCTGAACATATCTTTGCCGGTGTTAAGGAAGCTATGGGGTTCATCGGGCAGCACCATGACAGCGTCGCCTTCTTTCATCGGTTTTTCCGTATTGCCGCTTTTAAGCGTGCCCCGCCCTTCCGCCACGAAGATTTCGTGTTCCCAGGGGTGGGAGTGGTGTGGAGTGGCACAGCCCGGCTGTATCTCGAAGACGCGCATAACGAAGGTCGGCGCACCTTCGGCGGGACCGGCCACGACGCGCATTACTACCCCCGGCGCCGCTATCGCACCTTTAACCTGGCGGTAGTTCTGTATTTTCACTTTACCTCCTTCTCGAAGAGACCTGTTTGATAATCTAATTACCTGCCAATTATCAATGAGAATTCCTGCTCTGTCAAGAAATTGACCGATGTATATGTGTCTGTTATCCTGTTAATAACAACTACTCCAAAAGCGGGGGGTGATTGAAATGGATTCATTTTCCAGAGATTGGCAGCGCTGGTTCCCGGAGGACAAACCCGGAGAACCAAAGCATTTGTCACGGCGCGGGAAAATAGCCGGCAGGATAATACTGGGGGTGGCCGGTTTTATAATCCTGTTTATCCTCGCCAGTGTAGCCAAGGGTTTCTATACGGAGTGGCTCTGGTTCAGCAGCATGGGTTACGGCAGCGTTTATACCACCATCCTGAAGACCAGGCTGCTGGTCTTCTTTATAGCCGCTATTGTATTCTGTCTACTGCTTATGGTGAACATGATACTGGCTACCCGACTGGCCCCCCAGAGCCAGTCCCATTTCTGGCCCTGGGCTATTGTGGGTCGACTCCAGCGCATCGTCAGGTGGAACGTTATCGTGGGCACGGCCGTCGTCAGCCTGATATTCGGCATGGTGGCTCAGGGGAACTGGCAGACTATTCTGCAGTTCTTTAACTGGCAGCCCTTCGGCATCGTCGACCCGGTTTTTCAAAAGGAAATCGGCTTCTATGTCTTCTCCCTGCCTTACCTGCACTTTCTGAGAGGGTGGTTCCTCGGGGCATTGATTGTCGTGTTTATCGCCACGGCGGCTACTTACCTTATTACCTACGCGGTCCAGAGGCTCAAGGTCGACTTTTCCCGCCCTGTACTCGCGCATATCGGTGGACTGGTGATAGCTATTCTTGGGCTTTTTGCCTGGGGCTACTGGCTCGGCATCTGGGAGATGGTCTATTCCAAGCGCGGCGTGGTCTTTGGGGCCAGCTATGCCGATATACATGCCAAGTTACCGGCCCAGTGGATTCTGCTGGCCGTGGTCGTCATTTTCATGGTGGTTATTCTGGTATCCATATTCAAACGCAAACTGCGCTGGCCTCTCTACGGCATCGCCGGGTGGGTTGTGGCGGCTATCATCGTCGGGGCAATTTACCCCGCCATAGTCCAGCGCTTTCAGGTGCAGCCAAATGAGCTGGTCCGGGAGCGACCCTATATCGAATACAATATCGATTTTACCCGTAAGGCCTTTGGCCTGGACCGTATCGACGAGCAGGCCTTTCCCGCCGAGTCGTCGCCGACCGCCCAGGATATTGCCCGGAACGAGGTGACGATTAATAACATCAGGCTCTGGGACCATCGCCCGTTGAAGGATACCTATAACCAGATACAGTCGATTCGACTCTACTATGATTTCTACGATGTCGATATCGACCGTTATGTTATCGATAACGAATACCGTCAGGTCATGCTGTCTGCCCGGGAGTTGTCCGCGGAGAAGCTGGCGGGTGAGGCGCAGACCTGGGTCAACCGCAAGCTCCAGTTTACCCACGGCTACGGCGTCGTGCTCAGTCCGGTCAATGAGATAAGCACTCAGGGGCTGCCCAATCTGCTTTTGAAGGACATACCGCCCGTCGGCGCTTTTGAGATAGAACGTCCCCAGGTATACTTCGGGGAAAAGACGAGCGATTATGTTATTGTGAAAACGGACACGCAGGAGTTCGACTATCCCCGCGGCGATGATAATGTCTACGGGCATTACGAGGGTGAGGGCGGTGTCAGCCTGGATGGTTTCTTCCGCCGATTGATCTACGCCTGGCAGTTCGGCGACCTGAATATCCTTCTCAGCAGCGAGCTAACTCCTGAGAGTCAGGTCCTGTACTATCGGAACATCAGGGAACGTGTGAACCACCTGGCGCCATTTTTACAGCTGGACAATGACCCCTATATGGTGATTATCGATGGCCGGTTGTTCTGGATACAGGATGCCTATACCACCACCGACCGCTATCCCTATTCCGAACCGATTGGCGGCGGGTTGAACTATATCCGCAACAGCGTTAAGGCAGTCATCGATGCCTACAACGGCGATGTTACCTTCTACGTCACCGAGCCTGACGATGCCCTCATACGCACCTACCAGGCCATTTTCCCCGACCTCTTCGTTTCCGCCGATATGATGCCCGAGGCTTTCCGCATCCACCTGCGTTATCCCGAGGATATGTTCAATATACAATCGGCCATGTACCGCGGCTATCATATGCGTGATGCCCGCGTGTTTTACAACAAGGAAGACCTCTGGGCGGTGCCCCGGGAGGTCTATGCCGGGCAGGAACAGGCCATGGAGCCGTATTATGTCATCATGCGCCTGCCCGGGGAGGAGCAGGAAGAGTTCATGCTCATGCTGCCCTTTACGCCGGTTAACAAGAATAACACCATCGGCTGGCTGGCAGCCCGCTGCGACGGCGATAACTACGGCAAGCTGCTGGCCTACTATTTCCCCAAGGACCGCCTCGTGTATGGCCCCAGCCAGATTGAGAACCGGATTCAGCAGGATACCGTCATTACCGAGCAACTGGCGCTGTGGGGACGGGGTGGCTCCCGGGTTATCCGGGGCAACCTGCTGCTGATTCCCATCGAGAAGTCAAATCTGTATGTGGAACCGGTCTTCCTCCAGGCGGATGCCGGGGGACTCCCCGAGCTGAAGCGGGTCATCGTGGCTGTCGGCGAGCAGATAGTCATGGCGCCGACACTCATGGAAAGCATCATGGCTATCTTCGGCACGGAGGCGCCGCCGCCTGTACCCGTTCCCGAACCACCGGCGCCATCAGAACCGCCGCCGGCGGAGCCGGAGAAACCGGTAGACGCTGAAATAGCCAAATTGGTAGCGGAAGCCCGCCAGCACTACGAACAGGCGCAGGCGAACCTCCAGGCGGGCGACTGGGCCGGCTTCGGCGAGGAGTGGGATGCCATGGAGGCAGTCCTGCAAAAGTTGGCAGAGCTTACGGCAGAGTAGCAGGCGTGCCGGTATATAGCTGATAATTGATATTGAATTCGGAGAGAATACATGTTTGACTGGGATGTCGTTATCGTCGGGGGTGGG
>DATLAD010000004.1:0-4264 GCA_035527575.1 Dehalococcoidales bacterium | reverse complement strand
TGCTCGAGGATGGCGTTACCGAATTAGGAGGCAGGCTGCCGGTGAATCCCAGCGGCGGTCTCCTCTCAAAGGGGCACCCCGTCAGCGCCTCGGGCGTGGCGCAAATAGCCGAACTCGTCTGGCAGCTAAGGGGCCAGGCTGGCGAGCGCCAGGTCGCCGGTGCTAAAGTCGGCCTGGCACATGTTATCGGCGGCGAGGTTACCGGCCTGGAGTCCGGGGCCGTCACGGTGCATATACTAAAGACGTAATTTCAGCGAAATTACCTCATTAAAAACATGGCAGAACGGGGCGCCTTAAAGGTGAGTGCTTATCAAATATAGTAAGGAGCTGATAATCAATCAAGGCCGGAACGGGAATAAGGAAATCTAGAGCCTCTCTGAAAATAGAGCAGGTAATAATAGAGACTACTTGGCTGAAGGGGGTGATTGAATGGCATGAGGAAAAAGATGTCGTAAATCTGGTAAAAGAGGAACATTTCAATATGGAGGTTATTTCATGAAAGGAAAGAAGTTACTAACATTACTGGTCATGATTTGTCTGGTCGTGTTAACGGCGTCTCTATCTTTCGCGGCCTCTTGCGCTAAAGAGGAGGCGGCGCCCAGTCCAGCGCCTGCTCCAGCACCAACGCCACCAGCCAAAGACAAAATCGTCATTGGTATGTCCAGGTCTCTCTCCGGCCCGATCGCTGTTATCGGACAAACATCCTTCGACCCGGCCTTCAAGATGTGGGTTGAGGAGGTAAACGCTGCAGGTGGAATATATGTCGCGGAGTACGGCAAAAAACTGCTCGTAGAGCCAATTATATATGACGATAAAAGCGACCGAGGCACGATGGTGAAGCTGCTGGAAAAACTGATTACGGAGGATAAGGTCGACTTTGTCATGGGGCCTGTCGGCACGGGCCAGCTCTTTGCGGCCGCCCCTATAGCCAACAAGCACGAATATATACTGATCGGGGCTGAGGGTGGCTCGATAACCCTCAGAGAGTTCCTCCCCAGCATGCCCTACGTCTTCCCCACCATACAGGATGCCATGGCTCAGGTACCTCCTCTAGTCGAAGTTCTCAAAGAAAAGGGCGTGAAGACAGCGGCGGTGATCTACTTTGAGGACCTCCACGGCGTAGAGAATGCGTCCACGACAGTAACGGAATGCCGAAAGGCGGGCATTGATATCGTTATGTACAAGAGCTTTCCGCCCGGGACCAAGGACCTGTCTCCCCTGTTGAGGGAAGCCAAGGCACTTAACGTTGACGCCTTTCTTTCCATGTCCTATCCCGATGAGAGCTTCCTGGCTATCAGGCAGTCAATTGAGATTGACTTCAACCCCAAGGCATGGTTCGCCACCGTCGGGATTTACATTAATGTAATTAAGAGCATATTTACCAACGAACAGATTGAGGGCGTCATGGGCGGCGGAGCCTGGAACGGAAAACAAAGCCCCCGCGCGGCGGAACTTGAGGCTAAACGGCTCGCAATTACGGGGCCGGATGGCATGGAGTACTGGGGGTTCCCGGTTTACTGGTCTTCCTTACAGGCTTTACAGCAGGCTATTGAGAAAGCCGGGTCCTTAGACCAGGCAAAGATAAGGGATATACTGGCCACGGAAAAGTTCCAAACCGATTTCGGACCGTGGTGGTGGGAAAATCAGGTCCCGGCAAATGAGGCTTATGTCGGGCTAATAGGTCAGTGGCAGAATGGCTACTTTGAAGTCATCTGCCCCAAGGATAAAGCTACCGCAGAACCTATATTCCCCAAGCCGGCTTGGCCGAGGTAGTTTACGTTGAGTTCAGGAGTTTAGCAATAGCAATCAGGCTGCCTGGAGAGGGCCACTTGCGGAGTGGATAATTACCGGCAGTAACTGGTATCTTTCCGGGCAGCCTGTAAATTATCGATTGCTAAAGTAAGGAAATTGTCATCATGATGGTGACACTGCTTAATATCATAGTTGACGGTATACTGACGGGCGGCATCTATTCCTTGATTGCCATGGGATTCGGCCTGCAGTATGGCGTTGCCCGCGTGCTAAACGTATCTCACGGCGAATTTATTATGCTCGGGGCTTTCGCCACCTGGTCGCTTTACACTTTGTTTGGCATTAACCCCCTGGTTTCTCTTATTATTTGCGGCCCTATCCTGCTCGTTATAGGTTTTATCATCCACCGGACTTTGTTTAAACGCCTGCAAAGCATGTCAACGACTATAGGCGCCTATGAGGCCAGTTCCCTGTTGGCCACTTTTGGTCTCCTCTTCATTATTCAAAATATAACCCTGCTAATATGGGGGCCTTTTGTCAGAGGACTGGGATTTTTAGTCTACCCGGTCAGCTTCGCGGGGACAACATTCGGGGCCAATCGCCTCATAACCCCTTTGTTCGCTATAGTCATAAGTGTAGCCTTTTATATCTTTGTAGCCCGTACCCGCGTGGGAAAAGCAATCAGGGCCGCGGCTCAAGACCGTGTGACCGCCGGACTCATGGGAGTGAACATTAACAATGTGCTGGCTTTGTGCTTCGGCCTCGGCGCTTTGATGGCCAGTTTCGCCGGCTCGCTTATCAGCATCACCTATACGATTTCACCGACCATGGGTCTGGAATATACCGCCATCGCCTTTATCGTGGTTGTCCTGGGTGGCCTGGGCAATATTTCCGGCAGTTTTATCGGTGGTTTTATGCTCGGCATTATTGGCAGCATAGTGGCCTACTTCCAACCGGGCTTATCGCTGATTGCCTACTATGTTATCTTCATGCTCCTGCTCATGGTAAGGCCGAAAGGTATTTTGGGGAAATAGAGAAATGAACATGGCTACAATTATTTCAAAAAGGTCGCTTTCCCTGGGATTAACTTTTATAGTCTTAATCCTGTTGTTTACTTTACCCGTCTATGGCACGGACTATAACGTCATACTATTCACCGACATCCTTCTGTACGTCATCCTTACCCTGAGCTGGGCTATTTTTTCCGGGCCTACGGGTTACTTCTCACTGGCTTCCGCGGCCTTTTTAGGAATCGGCATGTATACTTCAGCCACACTGGGGAAAGAATTTGCCCTGCCCATTGTCATCGCCGCTGGTGGACTCGTCAGTTTTTGTCTCGCCCTTCTGACCGGCGCCCTGACCCTGAGGCTGAGGGGTATGTATTTTATTATGTTCACTTTCGGACTCTCCCAACTTGTCAAGCACCTCGTCCTGTTTTGGGAAGCCCATGTAACCGGCACAATCGGCAGGTTCGTCATTATCGTAGATCCCACCACCGTTTTTTACATCATGCTCATTATTTTTGTAATCGCCCTGCTTACCGCGTACTTCATCAGACGCTCCAGGCTGGGGTTAGCATTGCAGAGTATCGGTGAAGACGAGGATGCCGCGGCACACACCGGCATTAATGTAACCCTGGTAAAGGTTATCACCTTTGCCATCAGCGCTTTCTTCATGGGGGCAGCCGGGGCAATCATGGCCACACGCTGGACATATATCGACCCGTCTATTGCTTTTAATCCGCTCTATTCTTTTATGCCGGTATTGATGGCCATCTTCGGCGGTATCGGGCAACTTTACGGCCCTGTCATAGGTGCGGCTATCTTTGCCTATCTGGAAGAATTATTAATAACCAAGTTCCCTTATTACTACATGCTCTTTTTCGGCATTATACTGGTGGTTGTCGTCTTATACCTGCCCAATGGAATTGTGGGACTGATACAGAAATTGATACAGAGGTGGCGGAGAGGCGGGCCGAAAAATAAACAGGAGAATAGTTAAACGGGAAAGGCGTAATCGACTTATCCCCCAAAACCGGCCTTTACCGATTAGCTTTGCGCGGCGACCACCGGCATGAATGAATTACGTACTACGGCGCTATTTTCGCAGCTATACCAGCCCGGTTTCAATTATTAACTGCGCGGTCCATCGGGCAGCCTTCCCCACTACTCCCGGGCAGTGTTCATCATGAGCGCCGGCCTTCTCGAATTTCTCGAATTCATCCATATCCGCAAGGTAATAAGGTCTGCCGAAGATTTTAGTCTGTATGTTACGACAGATTACGGAACCGTACTCCCGGATAAACTCGTCGTGGAGCTTTCTTATCATTTCGAAGTTTTTAAGTAAAATCCCGGCAGTATCGGCAAAATCATCTCTTTCTCTACCCATCAGGGAACTCAGAATCATGACCCCTCCGGTATAAGCACCACAGCTACCATCTGTAGACGCGCCCCCTCCGGCAGCCAGGCCGGTTGCCGCTTTAAAGACAGCGTCATTCCTGATATTAAAGGTG
>DATLAD010000003.1:0-2960 GCA_035527575.1 Dehalococcoidales bacterium | reverse complement strand
CGCCAGACGCCTTCGGCATCCGGTGTCCCCAGAACAATACCCCAGAGGTCGCCGCTGCCGCTGCGGGCAAAATGCCACCAGTGGGTAAACAACCGCGGTATGCCCTTCGTGCGGAAGGCTATTTCCTCCATCGGGCCGAAGGTCTGCACGGCGAGGCCGGGCCATTCGGCGATACCACCGGGGGCTTCATCGATGTGGACGGTAACCTCTTTCGTATCCCATTCAATTTCCAGCTCCAGGTTCCAGGGCTTATCCGCTCCGGGCAAATGCGCCTGACCGTGAAATGTCTCCATCATCCACCTCCTTGTTCACTGCCGTTTTCAGGAAGCCGCCAGCTTTTTCTTAATCTCGGATAGCTGCCGCAGGTGCGATTTTTCCTCGGCGATTATCCTGTTGAGCACTGGGGCGGCGCGCTGGGGCATGACGTCCCTCATCTCGTAGTAAAACAGTATGGAGTCCTTCTCGGCGCTGATGCCGAGCTCCAGGGCCTTGATATCGCTGTCCGCCTGGGCAGCCATCTCGCTGGTAATCATATCATCGGTAAAAACGGCGTCGTCGATAAGCGCCTGAAGATAATCGGAATACCCCCGGGTTGAATCTTCCCGGGGCGCGTGTTTATCGGGCTCGCTCAGCATGTCCTCGAACATCTTAATATGCTCGCGTTCCATTTCCGCGAGCCCCTCGAAGACGGCCCTGGCATCCTCGTTATCGGTCGACTTCGCCATGATATCGTAGAACATGATGCCCCTTCTCTCGATACCAAGCGCGATATTAACCAGGTCGCTGCCGGGGAAAACAACAGACATACCTCGGCACCTCCTTCACCGTTTTCCAAAAGGCAGGTGGTCCGGTATTTCAGACCTCTATCAGTATGGTATCACCATCAACCCTGACATTGTAAGTCGGCAGGGGACGGGGAGACTTGAGGACTTTACCCACCGCCGAAAAAAGCCCGGAACCCTTTAACCAGCGGACATTATGCCCGTCGGTAATATCGAATTGTGAGCTATGACGGGGACAGGTGACGACAGTCCCCTGGAGCTGCCCCGCCGAAAGTTCCCCTCCCATGTGAGGACAGCGATTGTCCACGGCATAGTATTTATCCCCGACCCTGGCCAGCATGATTTCACGCCCCCCGACCATGACCTTCTTCTTCATCCCGTCTTTAAACTCGCCGGTCTTCCCGGCCTCTATAAAACTGCCCATGTCTATTCTCCGCTATCCATAATATTAACGCCGCCCCCCTGTTTTGCCCCGCCTTCCTCGTCCTCGAGCAGATCGTTGAACACGTCGATATGGTATCTCTCGTTGTCTCTTATCCTTATGAGCAGCTCCCTGAGACCGGCATCATCGACTTCTTTAGAGGCTTTGTCATAAGCCTCGGCTACTTCTTTCTCAATCTTGAGGTCCGCCTTGAGCATATCCGCCGTTCGGGTCGACTGGTCGGGTCTGGTATGTTCGACTCTCGGGCTGCCGCCGCTGCCCGCCAGTTCCTCGGCAAGCCAGCCAAGGTGCTGCATCTCGTTGATGGCCTGGTCTTCCAGCTGCTTCCTGGCCTCTTCGTTACCGGTCATGTAAGAGTGAAAGAGGTATTGCAGGACGACCGTGTACTCGTGCTCGATGCCCCAGTTTAGAGTTTTAGCGACATCGTCTTTGCGTTCGCCCCGGATGTCTTTCATGCCTTCCTTTTTGGCTTTCTCAACGAAGTGCTCGAACTTGCCCCGGTGCGCCTGTTCGTCGGCCAGTATGCGCTGCAACAAACGCTTGACTTTAGGGTCGTCAATCATTTTAATGTGCTTTTTATAGCTGTCGATGGCGCCTTCTTCCAGGCCGACGTTGTTTCCCATCCACTCGGACACCGCTTTACCGGCCATGTTCATGGTACCCCTTTTCAGGCTTGGCTGGCCGCCGAGTGCTACAATCGTCTCCGCCAGCCAGTCCAGGTGCCTCATCTCATCCCGTGCGAAGGCTTCAATCTCGCATGCCATCTCGCCCTCACCTATAGCGTAGGCATGGCTCAGGTACTGAATAATGGCGCCGTGCTCGTCCTGAAGGTCAAGGTTCAGTAGCTCGATGATTCCACTCTTTTCCATTGGTCACCTCCTTTAATCCTCCAGCTTCCTGAAATCGCTCTTGGGAGCGCCGCAGATGGGGCATATCCAGGTATCGGGTAATTTTTCAAAAGGTGTCCCCGGCGCAATACCTCCATCGGAATCTCCCAGTTCCGGGTCGTAAACGTAGCCGCAAACGGTGCATTCGTACTTATCCATCCTATTATTTGCCTCCTTGTTCTTTGGCAATATAGCTGGGGGCGGTCTTGGGGGTAGTCCCCCGCTTGACCTGGTGATAGAATTCGTAGGTCATGCAGGCGTCTTCGGTAAGCACTTCGGCAGCCACAATTTTACCTATGAAAATCGTGTGCGTGCCGACATCGACATCCTTGATAACTTCGGCTTCGAGATAGGCGGTAGCATGGTCGAGAAACACGGGCGCCCCGGTTACGCCTATCTTATAATGGGCATCCTTTAACTTGTCCACGTCTCTGCCGGACTTGAAGCCGAAACCGCCGATGTAGGGCAGGGGAGTCGCTTGACATAATATTGAGGCGGCGAAGACCTTGCTGTCGCTGATAAATTCGTGGGTCAGATTGCTCTTGTTAATGCTCACGGCGACGACTGGCGGCTCCGAGGTTATCTGGAATACGGTATTGGCGACCTGCCCGTTTAGTTTATCGCCCTTGTGCGAACCCACGATATACATGCCGTAACCCAGCTTATGCAGAGCATTTAAATTCATTTTCCTGCCTCCGGTTACATGACTTCTTTCTCGCTGGCTTCTACCGCCCGCTTCAGTTCTTCGGCCAACAGCGGGGGCAATCCCTCGATATCCACGCGGAGAAACCCTCTCACGATAGTAGCCGTCGCCTCGTCTCTGGTAAGACCCCGGGACATCAGGTACTC
>DATLAD010000002.1:0-8159 GCA_035527575.1 Dehalococcoidales bacterium | reverse complement strand
GTCTTTCAGGGTGGGGTTGCCTTTAACCAGGGTATCGTCAGGGCGCTGCTGGAGGAGCTTAAAACGGAGATAATCGTGCCTGCCCACCACGAGGTCATGGGGGCTATCGGCGCGGCCCTGCTGGTGCATGAGCATGCCGCTGTCAGCCGTAACGGCTGCCGGTTCAAGGGGTTCGGCGTCAGCGAAATAGAGTATAAAACCACGTCGTTCGCCTGTCAGGCCTGTCCCACCGCGTGTGAAATCGTCCGGATTTCGGAGGACGACCGGGTAGTTGCCTGCTGGGGAGGACAATGCGATATGTGGGAAGGAAGTATCGTTGGTCAGGGAGATTAGCTGAAAGATATGAAAATTGCGGTTGATGCTGCCGGGGGCGATTACGCTCCGCACGAAATGGTCAAGGGAGCTATAAAAGCGGCCCAGGAGTACGGCGTGGAAATTGTCCTGGTGGGCCGGAAAAACGTGCTCCGCAAGCTGGCGGAGAAATCTCTGGGCAAAGCCCCTATTACCATTGTCGATGCCAAGCAGGTTATCGACTTTAATGAGCACCCGATTAAGGCGATTCAAAGCAAGCCGAACTCGTCGATAGTGGTCGGCATCAATTTGCTCAAGAGCGGCGGCGCGCAGGCTTTTGTCTCGGCGGGGAATACCGGGGCGGTGGTGGGGGCGGCTCTCCTCACTCTCGGCAGGGTAAACGGCGTCAGCCGGGCGGCCATCGGCTGTTTCCTGGATACCATATCGTCGTTCCCGGCTTTACTGGTGGATGCCGGTGCCAATTCCGATTGTCGTCCGGAGCACCTTCTGGAATTTGCCAGGCTGGGTTCCATTTACAGTAAATACCTTCTTAGAATCGAATCGCCGCGTGTCGGCCTCCTCAGCAACGGTGCCGAGGAGGGCAAGGGCAACCGCCTGGCCCAGGAGACCTTCAAGCTTCTGAAAAACGCCGCGGACCTGCACTTTATTGGCAATATCGAGGGACATGATATTGTCAAGAGGACTACCGATGTCATCGTGACCGACGGCTTTACCGGTAATATCGTCCTCAAGACCATCGAGGGTTTTAGCGACAGTTTTCTGGTTTCGGTAAAGCAGCTGGGGCATGTTTTTTCCAGCATCTCGCGTCTCAAGGCGCGCGACCTTCTCCGGGACATCGGGCTGGGTTCCTGGACGAAAAAAATGGACTACACCGAGTACGGCGGGGCCTGTCTCCTCGGCGTGAACGGCAATATCATCATCGCCCACGGCCGCAGCCAGGCAAAGGCTATCAAGAATGCCATCGGTCTCGCCAAGGAGACGGTAGAACGTAATATCACCGAAAAAATCAGGGAGGGAAATTATGAGCAAGCCAGTGGAAATTGAAGAAGCAAAATTCAGTGAAGCGGTCCTTAAGGCGGAGACACCGGTACTGGTCGATTTCTGGGCGCCCTGGTGCGGGCCGTGCCGGATGGTGGCGCCTGTCGTTGAGGAGCTGGCCGGAGAGTATGAAGGCAAGGTTAGCTTTGTCAAGGTAAATGTCGACAATAACCCCAGGATTGCCAGCCAGTACGGTATTATGAGTATTCCTACACTGATGCTCTTTAAAGAAGGACAGCCTGTTGACACGATTGTCGGCTTCCGGCCCAAGGACGAGTTGAAGAAGAGCCTTGATACGGCGCTGTAATTATCGTAAGCCGTAAGACTTGAGCGGGAAAATGGGGGGTGAGTTAAATGGCTAAGTCCACGAAAAAATACGATGTCGCTATTATCGGTGGCGGGCCCGCCGGGCTCAGCGCCGGGATTTATACCGCCCGTGCCAGGCTGAGCAGCCTCCTTATCGAAAGGGGAGCGGTCGGCGGCCAGATAATCAATGCCGAATGGGTGGAGAACTACCCCGGTTTTACGGAGAGTATCAGCGGTATCGATTTGACCGAGGCGATGCACAAGCAGGCGACCAGGTTCGGGCTGGAGACGCTGGTGGCCGGGGTCACCGGTATTAAAATAACCGGCCGGCAGAAGGTGGTTAAAACTTCTCAGGGCGATTTTACCGCTAAAGCTGTAATCGTTGCCGGCGGCTCGGAGAGGCTGAAGCTCGGCGTGCCCGGTGAAGCCGAGTATACCGGCAAGGGCGTCTCTTACTGCGCTACCTGTGACGGCCCCTTCTTCCGTGATAAGGAGGTGGCGGTAGTGGGGGGCGGCAACGCCGCCATTACGGAAGCCATCGAGCTTACGAAATTCGCTTCGAAAATAACGGTCATACACCGCCGCGACGAGCTGCGCGCCACCAAAATTTTGCAGGAAAAGGCCTTCGCCGAAAAGAAGATAAAGTTCCTCTGGGATAGTACCCTTGAGGAAATCGCCGGTGATGCCTTCGTTGACAAAATCACGGTAAGCAATGTCAAGACTAAAAAGAAGACCGTCCTCAATGTCTCCGGGGTATTTATGGCGGTCGGTTTCCGGCCCAATACCGGCTATCTCAAGGATATCGTGAAACTGGATGATATCGGCGCCATTATAACGAACGAACGCATGGAGACCAGTGTTCCCGGCATCTTCGCCGCCGGTGACATACGCAGCAGCTCTATCCGGCAGGTCATCGCGGCCGCCGGTGACGGCGCTGTGGCCGCCATAAGCGCCGAAAAATATATCAGCGGCCAGGCAGGACTATTTGCGGAAAAAAGTTAGAAATTTTTTAGGTTTGGCTTTGCCGGAATTTGACGCACCCCCGTGGTTAATTATATAAATAATTGTCGCTAAAAAGGAGTAAATCGTGAAGGTTATTTTTATCGAGGATGTCCCCAATGTCGCCAGGGTCGGCCAGACCAGGGTTGTTGCCGACGGCTATGCCCGCAACTTTCTGTTGCCCCGCAAGCTGGCTGTGGTAGCCGATTCGCAGGCAGCGGTGGCGATTGAGTCGCAGCTGAAGAAGAAAATCAAGCAGCGCGATCTCGAAGAAGCCGAGATGGCCGCGCTGGCGGAAAAGATAGAAGGCGTGGAAGTCACCCTCAAGGCCAAGGTCGGCGAGAGCGAGAAGCTTTACGGTTCGGTTACCAGCGCTGATATCGCCGTGGAGTTAGGTAAAAGCGCCGGCTTTGAGGTCGATAAGAAGAAAATAGAACTCGCTGAACCGATTCGCCAGCTCGGTGTTCACGATGTGACCGTCCGGTTCACCCATGATATCACGGCCGTCATCAAGGTCAACGTGATGTCGGACGAACCGGTTGAGGAAAAGCCGGAGAAAGCGGAGAAGGCGGAGAAGGCGGGAAAGTCCGAGAAGAAGACTAAGGCGAAATCGACGAAGAAAGCTAAAGCTAAGACTGAAGAACCGGAAGCCAAAGCCGAAGAACCGGCTAAGGCAGAAGAAGCTGAAGCTAAACTAGAGGAAGCCGAAGCAATAGAAGAAGAGATGGACGCAAAGGAGTAAGGGCCGGGTGAATGATGTCAGGCTGCCGCCTAATGATAATGATGCCGAAGAAGCGGTCATCGGCTCGCTGCTGATTGACGGCGCGGCTATTTTTCAGATTGCCGATTTTCTTAAGCCGGCGGACTTCTATTTCGAGCAGAACCAGTGGCTTTACGATGCCTGCATGGCGCTCTTCCAGCGCGACGAGGCCATCAACCAGGTTACGCTGGTGCAGGAGCTCTCTCGGAAGGGCAGGCTGGAATCCTGCGGGGGTGCCGCGCGTCTCAGCTATCTTATCTCCGTCTGTCCCACCTCCCTGGATATCGAGCACTATGCCCGCATTGTCTACCGGCTCTCGGTCATGCGCCAGATGATAAGTGCCGGCGACCGTATCTCGGCCATCGGCTATGAAGTCGGCCCGGACGTTGAGGATAGCCTGGCGAAGGCTGAGAGCGTGCTGTTCAAGCTGCGCCGCGGTCAGGGCACCGGCGACCTTACCCACATCCGGCAGGTGCTGGATAAGTATTTCGAGGTGACGCCGCCGTCGACCGAAGAACGACCCGAAAAGCTGCCTTACGTGCTCTCCAGCTTTCCCGGCCTGGACGAGTTTTTGGGCGGCTTCCAGCGCGCCGACCTGGTGATTATCGCCGGCCGGCCCAGTATGGGCAAGACCAGCCTGGCGCTGAATATCGCCCGCAATGCCGCCGTCGACCACCGGGCGTGTGTCGCCCTCTTCAGCGTGGAGATGGCGCGCGACTCCCTGGTAATGCGTCTGCTGTCCAGTGAATCGGGTGTTAACTCTCGCCGCATACGTCTCGGAGAGCATAAAGATGAGGATGAGGAACGGCGGGTCATGGAGGCCACCGGCGTCCTCTCGGAAGCGTCGATTTATATTGATGATACTCCGATGCTCCGTATGGCGGAGATGCGCAGCAAGGCGCTCCGCCTCAACTACGAGCGCGGTATTGATATGGTCATTATCGACTACCTCCAGCTGATGCAGGGGGAAGGGGTCAGGGGCGAGAACCGGGTGCAGGAAATCACCTATATCTCGCGGATGCTTAAGGCAATGGCCCGTGAGCTTAATGCCCCGGTGCTGGCGGTATCACAGCTCAGCCGCGCCGTGGAATGGCGGGCCTCCCATGAACCCCAACTCTCCGACCTTCGTGAGAGCGGCAGCATCGAGCAGGACGCGGATGTCGTCCTCTTTATCTATCGTGACGAATATTACTACAAGAGTGAGGAGGAGTGGATTACCGCCCACCCCGACCGTGAATACCCCCGCGAGGAAGCCGACGTTATTATCGCCAAGCACCGCAACGGGCCGACCGGCCGGATAAAACTGCGTTTCCGGCACAACCTGGCCAGGTTCGAAAGCCTCGGCAGCGTGGAGCCGACTTTACTATGAAGGAGTTTCAGGGATTTCCCGCCAGAATGGAGTTTACCTCCATCCCCAATATCTTTTTCAGCGGCCTGCTGCCCCGGATTACGGATATGGCCGAGCTTAAAACGACCCTGCACGTTATGGCGGCGCTCTACCGCAAGAAAGGCTACCCCCGCTTTGTCGGTTACAGCGAGTTGCTGGGAAATGCCGCCCTGATGGACAGTCTCAAGGGGACCGGGGGGGCACCCGAAGAAACGCTGCGCCACGCCCTGAAAATGGCGGCCGAACGGGGTACGTTAATCCCTCTGAAGCTGGATAAGGACGGCAATTCCGAGGACGTTTATTTTCTGAATACGGAGTCCGACCGCCGGACGGTGGCGAAAATCGAGAGCGGCGAGCTCAAGCTGGCCGGGCTGAAAGCCGCCGGAAGGACTTACGTCGAGACCGAGGAACTACCGGATATTTTCACCCTCTACGAGCAGAATATCGGCATGCTGACCCCCATGATTGCCGATGAACTCCGTGACGTCGAGAAGCTTTATCCTCCGGACTGGATTCGGGATGCCATCAAGGAAGCCGTGCTGCATAACAAGCGGAGCATCAAATATATCGCGAAGATTTTAGAGAACTGGTCGGTGGAAGGCAGGACTGATGGAACATATCAGCGAGATTCTAAAAAGACAGACCCGGACAAGTACATCAAAGGAAAATACGGACACATGGTCCGGCGCTGATGAAGAGGCCCCGGCAAGCTCGGATTGTCCCGTCTGCAAGGGCGCCGGCATCGTTCATCCCCGGCTGCCCTCGGGGCAGCCCGACTACAGCCGGGTCATTCCCTGCCGGTGTATAAAAAAAGAGAAGGTCAGCGAGCGTGAAAACCGCCTGAAACGCTACAGCAACCTGGGCTCGCTGGCGCGCTTTACCTTCGATAATTTAATGCCGCAGGGGAGAAGCGGCCATACGCGCAGCCAGGAACTGTTCGGGCGCGCCTGTCAGGCCGCCGTGGCCTTCGCTAACGAGCCGGAGGGCTGGCTGGTCCTGAGCGGCTCCAGCGGCAGCGGCAAGACCCACCTGGCGGCGGCTATCGTCAACGAGCGCATCAGGCAGGGCCACCCGGCTTTTTATATCACCGCCCCCGACCTCCTCGACCGCATACGGGCTTCTTTCGGTCCCGATAGCGAGATGCCCTATGACGAGTTCTTCGATAACGTGCGTAATACCCCCCTGCTGGTGCTGGACGACCTGGGTGTCCAGTCCGGCACGCCCTGGGCTAAGGAAAAGCTCGACCAGCTGCTGACCTCGCGTTTCAACAATGAGTTGCCGACGGTTATCGTCGCTATCACGCCTGTCGAGCAGATGGACGACCGACTGCGCACGCGCCTCACCGACCCGCGGCTGTGCCAGGTCTATGTGCTCGAAGAGGAGTTACGGTCGTCGGAGTACGGCTGGGGGCCGGAGTTCGAATTGCAGAAAAAAATGAACTTTATCAATTATAAACGTCGTACTGATTTATCTCTGGAGCAGCAAGATAACATGGATGAAGCGTATCGAAATGCGTTCGATTTCGCGAAAAATCCCGATGGCTGGCTGGTATTGATGGGACTGACCGGCTGTGGCAAGACGCACCTTGCCGCGGCTATCGTTAATTATCGTTACGAAATAGGTAAACCCGCCCTCTTCGTGGTGGTCCCGGACTTTCTCGACCACCTCCGCTCTACCTTCAGCCCGGAGAGCCGGGTATCCTACGACCAGCTTTTCGAAAGCGTCAAGACGGCGCCTCTGCTTGTCCTCGACGACTTCGGTGAGCAGTCGACCAATCCGTGGGTAACTGAGAAACTTTATCAGCTTATCAACTATCGCTATAACAGCAGGCTGCCAACCGTTATCACTACCCGCTATTCCCTTGACGAGATTATGGAGGAGGTGGATAGTTCTATCAGTTCCCGTCTTATGGACCGGCAGATAAGCGTTACGTTTAACATTAATGTGCCTGATTACCGAAATGAGAGGCGTCCCAGCCAGAAACGGTCTGCCCCCCGTGGCAGGACGGGACGTTCCCGCTAGCCCCCCTCTGTCATTGCGAGCGCAGCGAAGCAATCCGCCCCCTGATTTTCTCCTGTAGTCTCCATCCTTTCACCCCTCGTTTGCCATCTATTCCCACCCAAAACGCCCTCGTATCGTCTGCGGCTTATCCCGCGAGATATCCATCCGCCTAGTTTCCCCCTTTGAAAAAGGGGGATCAAGGGGGATTTAAAGCTCCCCAAGCGGGGCGTTTAAGAGGGGCGTCAGCCCCCTCAACAATAGGGGTGTATAAGAGGGGTGAAACCCCTCTTTCTAAATATTTTCCCCTCTCCTGTGATACATCGTCAGGAGAGGGGGACACAGGGGGTGAGGTAGACAATAATAACCTGGTGGGAAAAAGGGGGTGAGGTTAAGACATTGATAAAATTGAGGCCGGGTTAAGCCTTGTTTCCTGACGGCTTTTTCCCGTCCTTGAACGAAAGCGCCCCCGTAGGGCACACTTCAATGCACTTATGACAGTCCAGACACCTTTCGCTGCCTAGCGGCTCATCGGCAAAGGTGGTCAGGACCCTCTCGAAGCCCCGATGGGCGAACCCGAAGACGCCTGATTTAACATCCTGCCGGCACACCCAGACGCAGCGTCCGCAGAGAACGCACTTGTTAGGGTCGTAGATAAAAAGCGGGTTGCTATCGTCAACGGGCAGATTACGCAGTAATAAACGGAATCGCTTCGTCTTCAGGCTGGCTTTCAGGTGACGCGCTATTTTCTGGAGCTCGCAGGCGCCGTTGGCAGGACAGTGGGCGCAGTCAAGAGCATGAGAAGCCATGAGCAGCTCGAACCCCGCGCGCGCCAGCCCCAGCGCCTTTTCGCCCCTGGTATTCACCACCATGCCCTCGGCAACCGGTTCCGTGCAGGCGGTCACGGGATTTTTTCTCCCCTCTATTTCCACAAAGCACAGCCGGCAGGCGGCGTTCGGCACCGGCTTGTCCCGGATGGCGCACAGGTTGGGAATATATATGCCGTTATCCAGCGCCACCCGGAGGAGGTTTTCTCCAACATGGGCGGTTATTTTTTTGCCGTCTATAGTCAGAGTTACGGTCTTCATTTTGCGGGCACCTCGCTCGGTGGCGATAGCTTCACGATGGCGTTGTACTGAATGGGGCAGGCTTTAAGGCACGTGCCGCACTTGACGCACTTCTCCTGGTCGATGACCTTGATTCTCTTTTTATCGGGGCTGATGGCCTCTACGGTGCAGCTGCCGATACAGGCGTCGCAGGAGCGCTCGCACTTGTCGGGGAGGATGTAGTAGGCGATAAGGTGCAGGCACATCAGGGCCGGGCACTTACCCAGTTCGATATGCTCCTCGTATTCGTCGC
>DATLAD010000001.1:0-4147 GCA_035527575.1 Dehalococcoidales bacterium | reverse complement strand
CTACAACAGCGAGACATCAGAAAGTGAATACAGGGAAATATACCTCACCCCCTGTCTCCCCCTCTCCTGGCAAGGCTTTCAGCAGGAGAGGGGGAGATAAAGAAAGAGGGGCTGGCGCCCCTCTTAGACGCCCCGCTTTAGGGGATGGGCGGTCTGGATTCCAGCCTGCGCTGGAATGACAACATAGAAAAGGCTGAAATGGCGCTAAATTTAGATTGCCACGCCTGCGTGCCGTAACGCACTTCGGCGTGCAGGCACGTCACTACGTTCCTCGAAATGACAAGGGGGGAGGGGTGAATAACTGCGGGATAAGCAGAGAATGATGCGAGGGCGGTTAGGGTGGGAAAAGATAACAACGAGGGGCCGGGGTGGCTGGAGGAAAATTAAGGGACGGATTGCTTCGCGGAATTCCCACCTACTTCCCTATCTGCGACAGCACGTAATCGACGGACTTCTGGACGTTCTTTACCGAGCCATCGAGTAGCCCTTTTTCTTCCGGAGTAAGCTTATAATCAATAATTTTCCGGATACCCTTCCGGCCCAGGGCTACCGGCAGACCGATACTGGTCCCCTTATACCCGTACTCACCGTCAATCACGGCGCAGCAGGGAACAACTTCCCCCGTATCGTTAACGATGGCGTTGATTACCCTGGCCACGCCTACCCCGGTAAGCCACCCGGACGTCCGCGGCACGTTGAGCCGGAGCATGTAGGGGAGATAGTCGCTGGTCCTTTCCCTGACTTTCGCCCTGACGTCTTCCCCCAAGGTAACCGGCTTCCCGTCGACTTTCACGGAACTGAAGAGCGGCACCATGCTGCCACCGTGTTCACCCACGACCGTGGCCTCTATCCTTGAAGGGGCAACCCCCATGTGTTCGGCAAGCGCGATTTTAAATCGAATGGAATCATGTAAGGTATACCCGATAAAACGGTGGCGTTCCCTTTCCGTGCTCAGCAGGTAAGCAGCGTAATTAAGCACCTCGGCCGGATTGGTCACCATAATCACGATAGCCTGCGGGCAATACCGGTTCATCGCCGGGGCCCACTCCCGGATAATTTCGAGGTTTTCAGGGAGAAAACGCTGCCGCGAAGGTAACGCTTTCCCCGATTTCCTGGCGCTATCGGTAACGCCCGCCCCGGCCGCCATAACGACGATATCAGAACCGGACAGGTCCTGATAGCCGCCCATGCTCACGCGAATATCAATGCCGATGGCTACCGCGGCATCAAAGAAGTCAATGGCGTGGTGTTCCAGCCAGTCCTTGCGGATATCCGCGACCATCATTTCATCCGCCAGACCCTGACGGGCAATATTAAAAGCGATGCTGGAACCCACGCAGCCGGCCGCGCCGATGACGCTGACTTTCATAATATGCCTCCCGGGACGTTTTTGAAGAGACTATTGACCGTGCTTTAGCAGCCAGTATTCCAGGCCGTCGGCCAGGGCCAGCCAGCTTGCCTCGATGATATTGGTGGAGCCGCCGACCGTCCGCCACTCCTCGACGCCATCGCCGGACTCGATAAGCACGCGCACCTGCGACTCCGTCCCGACGCTTTCTTCCAGGATACGCACCTTGTAGTCGATGAGCTTGACCTGTGACAGACTGGGATAAAACTGCAGCAGTGCCTTGCGTAACGCTCTGTCCAGGGCGTTGACGGGGCCGTCGCCTTCCGCCGCCGTGTGCATTATCTCCCCGCCCACCTTTACCTTGACGATGGCCTCGGAGAGCATCTCCTCCTGACTCTTTCGTGTAGAAGAACGCCTTTTCGACTCCACGACCACCATGAAGTCGACCAGTTCAAACGGTGGTTTGTAGTCCGGCCTGGCCCGGTGCAGCAGCAACTCGAAGGACGCCTCGGCGTTGTCGTACTGGAAACCCCGACTCTCCAGCAGCTTTATATGCTGTAATAAATCCTGCGTCCCTTTTGCGTCCGTGGAGAGGTCTATCCCCAGTTCCTTCGCCTTGTAGATTATATTGCGCTTTCCCGACTGGTCGGATACCACCGTCCTCTGGCGGTTGCCTACCTTCTCGGGGTCGATATGCTGGTAAGCATCCGGCCACTTGATAATGCCGTCCATGTGGTAACCGGCCTTGTGACTGAAGGCGCTGGAGCCCACGTACGGCGAAAAGGGGTCGGGGACCAGGTTAGCCGCCTCGCTGACGAAATGGGACACCTCGGTCAACTTAGCCAGCTGCTCATCGGTAATGCAGTCGATACCCGTTTTCAGCTTCAAAGCGGGGATGATGGTGCACAGGTTGGCATTGCCGCAGCGCTCGCCATAGCCGTTGATAGTGCCCTGCACGTGGCTGGCCCCCGCCTCGACCGCCGCCAGCGTGTTGGCCACCGCCAGGCCGCCGTCGTTATGCACGTGAATGCCCAGCGGCACCGGTGTCACCTCAGCCGCCGCTTTGACCGCTTTGGTTACTTCATCCGGCAGGGCACCGCCGTTGGTGTCACAGAGCACCAGGCAGTCGGCCCCGGCTTCCGCAGCCACAATCAGAGTCTGCAGAGCGTACTCCGGACTGCTCTTATAGCCGTCGAAGTAATGCTCGGCGTCCAGGAAAACAGTCAGACCATGCGACTTCAGATATTTCACGGAATCGGCAATCATGCCGAGGTTTTCTTCCAGCGTGGCCTTCAGAACACGGGTGACCTGAAGGTCGGAACTTTTGCCGACGATTGTGGCTACCTTGACCCCGGCCTCAACGAGCATGACGAGGTTGTTATCCTCCTCCGCCTTGATACCGCGCCGCCGCGTGCTGCCGAAAACGACTATCTGAGCGTTTTTCAGGGAAAGGTCGCGCGCCTTCTCGAAGAATTCGGCGTCCTTGGGATTGGAGCCCGGCCAGCCGCCTTCTATATATTGGATACCCAGATCATCGAGCTTGCGGGCGATATGCAGTTTATCCACCACGGAGAAGGATATGCCCTCGCTCTGGGCCCCGTCACGCAGCGTCGTATCGTAAAGTTGAACCGATGTCAATTTTTAGCCTCCAGATTTTTTCCATAAATGACAATACGCTTTGTCATTGCGAGGGCGTAGCCAGAAGCAATCTCAATTACTGCTTAGGGGATTGCTTCACGGAGTTTACCCTGAGCATAGCGTGAGGGCTCGCAATAACAGGTTTCAACAAATTCCTAGCCTCCCGCCTTCCCGGCAATCAAATCCCCCATCTCTTTCGTCCCCACCCTGGTTTTGCCTTCACTCATTATATCATAGGTGCGATAGCCTTCATTCAGGACGTCTTCCACGGCCTTTTCCACCGCCTGCGCTTCTTTCTCCAGGGCGAAGGAGTAGCGCAGCATCATGGCGACGCTCAAAATTGTAGCAATCGGATTAGCCATGTTAAGTCCGGCGCGCCGCGGCGCGCTGCCGTGAATCGGCTCGTACAGGCCGAATATTTTAACGCCCGCCTCCGGCACCCCGGCCAGGCTCGCCGATGGCAGCATCCCCATGGAGCCGGCCAGCATGGAGGCCTCGTCGGTCAGGATATCGCCAAAGGTGTTTTCGGTGACGAGAACATCTAAATACTTAGGATTCTGTATAATGCGCATGGAGCAGGCGTCCACCAGCATGTGTTCCAGCGTTACGTCCGGATAGCTCCTGGATACCTCGACAGCCACCTGCCGCCAGAGTCGGGACGACTCCAGCACGTTGGCTTTATCTACCGAGATGAGCTTTTTCTGCCGGCGCCGCGCCAGCTCGAAGCCGACTCGCACAATTCGTTCGATTTCCTGCTCCGAGTACGACATGGAATCGACGGCGCGCCTGCCCCGCGACGTTTGCCATCGCCTCTTGGGTCGACCGAAATAGAGACCGCCGGTAAGCTCGCGCACAAAGATGAAATCCACACCCTCAATCACCTTCGGCTTGAGGTTGGTAGAATCGACCAGCACCGGATGTACATTCACAGGACGCAGGTTGGCGAACAGCCCCAGGGCTTTACGCATTTCCAGCAGGCCGTCCTCCGGGCGCACTTTAGCCAGGGGGTCGTCCCATTTGGGCCCGCCCACGGCGCCCAGCAGCACGGCGTCACTCTGCTTGCATATTTTTAAAGTATCTTTAGATACGGCCACGCCTTCCGCGTCGATAGCCGCTCCGCCTACCAGCCGGTTGTCGAGGTTGAAATTGTGGCCGTATTTC